>JBBQFU010000006.1:0-81226 GCA_038322185.1 Haliangiales bacterium | reverse complement strand
AGCCCCAGTTACGGATCACGGCAAGCTCGTACTCCTCGAGCGGACGATCGGGCGGCATCCGGCGCTGATCGGGGAGCAGCGCGATGTCGTGCGTGTGGCGGAAGATCGCCTGCACGCTGCGCGATGCACCGCTCGCGATGTCGCCGTTGGCGAGCTCGGTGTCGTCGAAGGAGTCGAGGCGAAGAGCCGTCGCACCATCGCCGCGGAATGGGTAGGCGTGACAGCGCACGCAGTTTGCGGCGAACAGCGGCATCACATCGACCTGCCAGCTCGGCACATCGGGTGGCGTCGGCGAGTCGCACGCTGCCGCGGCGAGCACGATCGCGATGACGGGCCCGCGCCTCATAGCCAGTAATGTACCTGCACGAGGCCGAGGTGATCGCGAGAACCGGTGAGCGAGCCGCTCCACGCGCTCCGCGCGAGGATGTGCAGCTCGACGTGCGCGATCGGAAACAGCTCGAGGTTCAGCTCGCCCGTGGTGCGCGCGGTTCCACCGAGCCCGAGATCGGGATCCCAGCGCTGTGCGACGACACCAACCGCGAGACCCGGCAGGATCACGAAGGTCGCGTTGGCGTAGCCGAGCCACTGGAGGCGCGAGACATCGGCGCCGGAGATCCGCTGCACCTGCGCATCGAGCTCGCCGAGCAGCATGAGCTTCGCGGCCGGGATCCACTTGCGCGCGACCGCACCGACGAGGACACGCGTGTCCTCACCGGTGACGGCGACGCGGGTTTGACCAGCGAGCGACGCGTCGTCGAAGAAGCGCTCGTAATAGCCGGTGCCACCGAAGGGTCGGGGACCGGCGGCGAACGGGTTCGGCGCGAACAGCGATGCGTGGAGCTCCCATGCATCCCCACTGGCACCACCGCCGAGCGCATAGGGCTCCTGCATCGCATAGGCATCGACGGCGCGGCGGGCGAGGGCGGTGTGATCGGCGGTACGAACACCGAGCGCCGGGAAGAACCGGCCGAGCTTCACGTAGGGCGTGCCGGGCGCCTGCTGGTACATCGCGTAGTGCTCGCGCGAGACGAGGTAGCTGGAGAGGCGAGCGCCATCGGGCCGGTCGCGCGCGGAGCCGTTGAGACCGACCGTGCCACCGAGGGAGAACGCGCCGGTTTCGATGCGTGCGTGGAGGTCGGCCTGCATCGGGAACACGGCGAGCTGGTCGTCATCGCCTTCGCGATCGATGCCGAGGCCCGCCACGCGAAGGTCGGCACCGAGGCTGAGCGCTGCGGGCGGTGTCCACGCGCCGTGGAGCAGCTCGCCATTGCCGGTCCAGCTGATCGTGTCGCCGTTCTCCGAGCGGCCGAACATGTTGAGCAGGCCACCGCCCGTGGGGCTGAAGTGACAGTCGCTGCAGCGCTGGCTGCCAGTCGAGAATTGAAAGATCGGATAGGCGTCGACGGTGCTCGCACCGACGAGGATCGCGACGACGACGAGAGCGCTCAGTCGCACGTGGCACCCTCCAGGATCCAGCGCTCGACCGCCTCGATCTCGGCTGCGGGCAGCGGGAAGTCCGGCGGCATGGTCTGGTTGTATTCGCCGCGCAGCCAGTACATGACGGCCGACGTCTCCGGATGACCCGGGTCGACGTTGACACCGGTCTCGCTTGGCTTCGGCGGCTCGAGGGATCCGCAATCACGCCGCACGAGCGAGCGATATGCGCGCTCCCGCGTGGAGAGGTCGAGGCCGGATTGTTTCGTGGTCTGCGAATGACACGCAGACGTCGCGCAACTCGGGCGGATGATCGCGGTGTAGACGTAGTCCCAGTCGCCGGGCCGCTCGGATGCGCATGCGGCCAGGCAGAGGCCGACGACAGCGACAAGCCCCCGAAACATTGCCGGCACTATAAGACCGCGTTCGATCCTCCGTCCACATCACGCCACCGAGGTTTGATACGCTTGTCCGATGCGGGTGATCCTCGGGGCCGTTGCCCTCGTGGCAGCGTGTAGCGCGTCGGAAACACGCGTCGACCCGGGGCGCGTCACGCTCCATCGGCTCAATAACGCCGAGTACAACAACACGGTTCGCGATCTGCTCGGCACGTCGCTTCAGCCCGCGAACGAGTTCCCGACCGACGACCGCGCGTACGGCTTCGACACGATCGGCGACGTGCTCCGCGTGAGCACGCTCGGCATGGAGCTCTACGAGACCGCTGCCGCCAACGTGATCAATGACGTGCTCACGACCAACATCGCTGCCGAGTCGCGGCAGTACGAGATCGTCGGTACGTCGGCCAATGGCCAGATGCAGGCGGGCGGCTGGCTGTTCTACTCGACCGGCAGCACGAGCATCACGCACCAGGCGCCGGGCCCGGGTCGCTATCACCTCAAGCTCCGGGCGTACCAGACGCCGGCCGGCCCGGATCCCGCGCGGATCTCGGTCGAGATTCCGGGCGAGCCGCCGACGTTCATCGACGTCACCGCACTCGGTGCTTCGCCCGCGATCTACGAGATCGACTTGATGTTCGCTGGCGGCACGCAGGTGATCAACGTCGGCTTCGTGAACGACTACTACGACCAGACCACGATGGCCGACCGCAACGTGTGGATCGACTACCTGGTCGTCGAGGGGCCGTACGATGGTCCCAGCGTCGACGAGGGCCGGCGCGGCAAGATCTTCACGTGCCCGGTGCTCGCGGCGAACGAGTGCCAGGACGAGATCCTCACGAAGTTCACCAGCCGCGCATGGCGCCGCCCGGCGACGGCCGACGAGATCGCTCGCCTGCGCGCGATCGTGAGCGACTCGCTCATGCGCGGCGGGACGCCCGAGGAAGGCCTGCGCATCGCACTGCAGGCGGTGCTCGTGTCGCCGCACTTCCTGTATCGCGTCGAGATCGATCCGTCGCCGACCGATAAGACGGGCCACCCACTCTCGGGCTGGGAGCTCGCGTCGCGGCTGTCGTACTTCCTGTGGAGCTCGATGCCCGACGCGGAGCTGTTCGCTGCCGCCGAGGATGGCAGCCTGCTCCAGGCGGACGTGCTCGAGAGTCAGGTGCGGCGCATGCTGGACGATCCGAAGGCGGTCGCCCTCACCGACAACTTCGCGGGTCAGTGGCTGTTCACGCGCGCCCTCGGTTCGCAGGATCCGGACTACACGCTGTTCCCCGACTACGACGACGAGCTCGAGGAGGCGATGCGCGCCGAGACGCGCCGCTACTTCCAGGCGTTCCTCCAGGACGATCTGTCGATGACGGAGTTTCTCACCGCCGACTTCACGTACCTCAACGATCGGCTCGCCGCGTTCTACGGCCTGCCGCTGCCGGGCTCGACCGACCTCGTGCGCGTATCGCTCGCCGATAGCGCGCGGCGCGGCTTCCTGATGCAGGGCAGCTTCCTGCGCGTGACGTCGCGGCCCAAGCGCACCTCGCCGGTGCTGCGCGGCAAGTGGGTGCTCGACAATCTGCTGTGTGCGCCGCCGCCGCCACCGCCGCCCGGTGTCGAGGGCTTCCCCGAGGAAGTGATGGCAACCGGCTCGATCCGCGATCGACTCGAGGCGCACCAGACCAACCCGGTGTGTGCGAGCTGCCATCGCGTGATGGATCCGATCGGATACGCGCTCGACAACTTCGATGCGATCGGCAAGTACCGCACCGAGGACAAGGGTTTCCCGATCGACTCGACCGGCATGCTGTTCGGTGACATCCCGTTCGCCAACGCGATCGACCTCACCGAGGCACTGGCAGAGCAGCCGAACGTGTACCGCTGCATCGTCGAGAAGCTGTACGCCTATAGCGGGCGGCCGCCGATTCGCGTCGATGCGATCGAGCACATCGAGGAGCTGACCGCATCGTTCGCCGCGAGCGACTACTCGCTGCGCGAGCTGCTGGTGGCGGTGGCCACGCACCACTCCTTCACGTCACGGCGAGGTGAGCCATGAGCAAGTCTGGGTTCTCCCGCCGTCGGTTTCTCGGCGGTGCCGGCGCAATCATCGGCCTGCCGCTGCTCACGTCGCTGTTGCCGCGCCGTGCGCGCGGTGCAGACATGCCACGCAAGCAGCGCTTCCTCTCGCTCTACGTGCCGAACGGCATCCACATGGCGGGCTGGACGCCGCCCGACGAGGGCGCGGCGTGGAGCATGACGCCGATCCTCGCGCCGCTCGAGCCGTATCGCGATCGCACGCTGGTGCTGACCGGTGTGAACAACACCCCGGGCCGCTCCGACGGTGGCGGCGATCATGGTGCCGGAACTGGCTCGTTCCTCACGTGTACGCACGTCTACAAGACGACGGGCGCCGACATCCGGGCCGGCATCTCGCTCGACCAGGTTCTCGCGCCGGTGCTGTCTGCGGGTCTGCCGTTCCCATCGATGGAGCTTGGCGCCGACGGTGGCGCGGCCGTGGGTGATTGCGACACCGGCTACAGCTGCGCCTACGCGCGATCGATCGCGTGGAAGAACGCGACCACGCCGCTGCCCAAGCAGGTCAGCCCACGTGGCGTATTCGATCGCATGTTCGCCGGCTACGACCCCGACGCGACCTTGGCCGAGGTCGAGAAGCGCAAGGCGTATCGCAAGAGCGTGCTCGACTACGGTCTCGAGGACGCGGCGTCGTTGCACACTCGCCTCGGTCGCAGCGATCAGCGCAAGCTCGACGAGTATCTGACGAGCGTGCGCGAGGTCGAGCTGCGCGTCGATCGGCCGGTCGCGGTCTGCCGCCCCGGTGATCGCCCGGGCACGAGCTTCACGTTCGCCGAGACGTGCCACCTGATGATGGATCTCATGGCGATCGCCATCGAGTGCGATCAGACGCGCGTCATCACGATGATGCTCGGTAACGCGGGCTCGTATCACGCGCACCCGCAGGTCGGCGTGACCGAGGCGCATCACGAGCTGTCGCATCACATGGGCTCGCAGGACAGCTTCGACAAGCTGACCCTGATCAACACCTGGGAGGTCGGCGAGCTCGCCTATCTCATGGGCAAGCTCGCGGCGATCGACGATGGCAACGGCGAGACGGCGCTCGACAACTCGATCGTCTTCTTCGGTAGCGAGATCTCCGACGGCGATGCGCACAACCACACGAACATGCCGATCATCGTCGGTGGCGGTGGCTCGGGTTGGCTCGCGACCGGCGCGCACCGCAGGCTCCCGGGGCAGACCCAGGGCAACTTGTTCCTGAGCTTCCTGAACACCTACGGGCTGCAGTTCAATCAGTTCGGCGACGACGGCACCGCGCCGATCCAGAGCCTGCTGCTCTAGATAGCCATCTCGGCCTTGAGCCGAGACACGCGTTCACGCATCGCTGCGCGAGCCGGATCGGGACCGGCGATCGAAGCGTGCCGGCCCAGGCCGAGCACCCAGCCGGTGACCCACTCGAAACCTTCGCAATCGACGAGCAGCTCCGCGGATCCGTCGTCCTGCATCGTGACCTCGCCGACGGGCCAGCTCGCACCGATGCGCGTGACCGCGAGCGGATCGAGCTGGACGCGAACGGTGACGGCATCGGCCGACGGCACGTAGAGACGCTCGCGGCGGTACGCCTCGAGATCAAAATCGGCCGGACGTTCGAAGCTCTCGCCGAGCGTCTTGAGCGACGCGATGCGGTCGATGCGGAAGGTGCGGACATCGCCACGGTTGTGGCAGTGACCGACGACGTACCACTCGCCCGCGTGATGGACGATGCCATACGGATCGACCGGGCGGCGCTCGGACTGGTGACGCGACGCCGAGACGTACTCGATCTCGACGCGCTGGCGCGTGCGTGCGCTGGTGACGAGCGTGCGGAGATGCGTCGCGACGGCGGCGTCGGGCTGCGCGACGACCGTGGAGGTCACGAGGTTCTCTGCCTCGTTGGCGTCGCGGCCGAGCGCGGTGAGGAGCTTCTTTTCGGCCGACTGCATGGCCTCGTCGAACGGGGCGATGCCGCTCTCGCGGAGGCTGCGGATGCCGAGTAACAGCGAGCAACCCTCGGCCGGCGTGAGCCGCAGCGGGCGGGTGAGGCGGTGGGCGAGGTCGACGAACACGCGACCCTCGTCGACGGAGACGAGCAGGTACTCGCCCGGATCGCCATCGGGCGGACCGACCTGCGAGAGGAGATCGAGATCGGCGAGCAGCTCGTCACGCTCGGCACCGAGCATCTTGGCGAGCTGATCGACGGCGACACCTTCAGGGTGCTTCGCGACGTAGGGCACGATGAACAGCAGGCGCCGCAGGCGCTGAGCGACATCACGCAAGGTCGGCCCCCAGGTCGGTGCTGCTGCCACCGTAGAGAATATCGATCGCGTCGAGCTCCGCGGCGATCCGCGTGCGGAGACGGTCGCCACGCGTGACCGAGATGGCGCCCTTCGAGGCGAGGATGCGCGAGACGGCGAACTCGGGGTTCGCGCAGTCGAACGTGATGAGCATGCGCTCGCCGTCCTGGCGCTTGACGGCGGTGAGACCGAAGTCCTCGTTCGCGACCTCGGCCGCCTCGGCGGAGAGTGCGAGCTGCACTTCCTCGGCGGGCTCGGTGGTGAAGGTCCACGGCGAGCGAGTCGCGTAGGCTTTGACGTCGAAGTCAGCGGGACGCTCGAAGTCCGGCGACTTGGGCTTGGGCGCCATCACGGCCTCGTGGATGCGATCGACGCGGAACGAGCGCACGTCCTGGCGCAGGTGACACCAGCCGACGACGAGCCACGAACCCTCGCGGTAGACCATCGCGTACGGATCGAGATCGCGGCGCGTGGTGAGGCCGTTGGTCGCGGCCTGGTAGGTGAGGGTGACGCGCTTCCGCATGCGCGTGGCGGCCTCGAGCGTGGCGTAGAGCTCGCCCATCTCGGGACGCGTCGGCGCCTGGCGCCGCTCGGGGAAGTGGACGAGCACGGTCGGCGCGTTATGCGCGGGCCGCGGGAACTCGGTCGGCGTGTCGGGCAGCTCGGGCAGATCGAACGCGAGCTTCTTGAGCGCGAGGTCGACGATCTTGGGATAGGTGCCACCCGGCATCGCATGCGCGACGGATGCGGCGAGCACGAGCGCCGAGATCTCGTCGGGGGTGAGCCGCACCTCGGGCATCTTGAAGCGCTTGAGGTCGATCACGTAGCCGCCGTCCTCGAGCGAGTCGTCCTCGTCGGGCGTGACGTAGCGGATCGGGATGCCGAGATCGAGCAGGTCGGCCTTGTCGCGCTCGAACGCGCGAAGGCCGGCCTCGATGTTGAGCGTCTGGTACGCGGGGAACTGCTCGCGGATGTCGCGATAGGTGACTGGCGTGCGCGCGCGCAGCAGGATCATCACGAGATCGAGCAGGCGTTTGCTGCGATCGCCGCGCGTGCCTGCGTCGTCGGCGGCCTTGGGCTTGAGCTTCGCCTTCGACGAGTCCGCCTTCGCAGCGCCCTTCCGCTTGATGGACTTTGCGGCCCGCATCGCCTGGGTTGTAACGGAACTCGCCGGTAAGCGAAAGCTCCCCGTGTCGGGAGTGCCGCGTGTCAGCCGAGTTGCGTGGCGACTTCGTGCCACAGCGGCTTCAGCTCGGAGCGCGTGAACAGCTGGAAATGATCTGGATCCAGAGCATCCCCTTGCGCCCGGCTCACGATCCGTAGCAGCTCGCTGCTCCGAATTCGTCCGGTGATCGCCTCGGCATCCCGCGGCAGGCACATCCAGTCGCCCTTACCGACGACGGCCCACGTCGGCACCGTGATGTTCGACAGCGCCGCCTGATAGTCGGTGCCCGCGCGGCTCGTCCACCGTCCGCTCTGTGCCCAGCCCGTGAGCTGCGCCACGTAGCTGCGGCTCTCGTCGGCCGTACCGATGCGCAGCCGGCGGATCGGCGCGTGTCCGAGCACGTTCGTGATGCCGCGATACACGCCCATGATCGCCTTGCGTCGCAACGTCTCGCCGAGCCACACGCTGGTTGCGGCGAGCACGAGCTTCTTCGGTGGTGTGATCGTTCCGGTCCCGAGCGCGGCGCACGTCACGAGCCCGCCGAGCGAGTGGCCGAGGATCCGCAGCTCGGCCGGCGCGCACTCCGAGGCGGCGGCGGCCGCAGTGACGATCGCGGGCAGATCGCGCTCGACGAGATCGTCGAAGCTCCAGTCTCCTCCGCGCGCGTGCGGCGGCACCGAGTGACCGTGGCCGCGAAAGTCCGCGACGTAGACATCGAGGCCACTCGCCGCGAGCGCGGTCGCAAACGAGTCCTCGCGGCGTGCACCGAAGTAGCGCCCGTCCGTCATCATCGCGTGCAGGCACACGACCGCACCGTGCCGCATGCCGTGAGCCGCGACGCGATCGATCCGCAGCGTCACGCCGTCAGACGTGCGAGCTGAGATCTCTGTGAACACTCAGAAGTAGTAACGCACGCCGGCGCCCAAATTCAGCGCGAGCTCCACGCCTTCGCCGTCCTTGAAGTCGTACTCGACGACGCCTGCGACCTCGAGGAACACATCGAGCGGCACTTCCTTGAAGTCGAACAGCATGCCGCCGACCACGCGCAGACCGATCGCGTAGTGATTGTCGGCGCCGCGACCACCGTCGTACTGGATGAAGCGCAGGCCGGGCCCGACGTAGATCGGCAGCACGAATGCATCGCGCTCCTGCACGATCCACGGGTGGAGCACGTACTCGGCATTGGCCTGGATGCCGCTGCCGTAGAAGTTGAAGCCAAGCGCGCCCTGGATCGCGGTGTCGTCGTCGAGGTAGAGCTTCGCGCACACGCCCGTCGGTTCGCCGAGCACGATGCCGACACCGAACGAGCCCTTGTCGACCGGCCGGCCGACCGAAGCTGCCGCCGCCGAGGGCTCGGAGGCCTCTTCGTCGTCCGCCGCGGCGCCGGTCGTGGTCGCGGCCAGAACGAGCAGCGAGGTGATCATCCTGCGCATGTCCGCGACGCTAGCCCGCCCCGGGAGCGGAGGGCAACTAAGGCCCCGCGGTCACAACGATTTCGCGCTGGGGACCGCCGGCGCCGGCCAGGGGAGTCGCGACCTCGGCCGTGGCTCCGATCCCCGTGGGGTACGCCCAAACAAATCACGAGCTTCCCGGTGCGGCCGCCAAGATCGAAAATTGCAACAAGCCAGACCGTGATCGGAACCCTCGTCCTGCTCGTGTGTCTGGCCGCCGGCGCGGTCGCGGCGGGCATCGTGTTCATCGTGCTGGGACCGATCCCGGTGAACCGTCGGGTCACGATGGTGTCCCGCATCGTCCCGATGCCGGTCGCGGCCGGTCCGGTCGCGATGCCCGGCATGCCGGTGTTCGACCCGACCCAGGCGGCGTTCACCCCGGCCCGCCCGCTACCCGCGATTCCCGATCCGTTCGCCCAGCCGTTTGCTGCGGCGATCGAGCCTCCGCGTCCGCCGCCGCGCAAGGCAAAGCCGCTTCCGCCGATCGCGCCGGTCCAGCTCCGCCGCCCGCGCACCACGCCGGCACCGCTCGCACGCACTCGTTCGGCCCGCGGCACCGAGTCGCGCCCGCGCCATCAGGCATTCGATGTCGAGCACACCGCGCCCGACGCATCGGTGTTCGAGCTCGAGGATCCGACGTTCCTCGAAGACGGTCACTGACCGGCTTCACGGCAGGCAGTCAGATGGACAGGAGGCGTCGGTCTCGCTGCCATCGCAGTGAAGATCGCCGCAGCGCTCGCACGCTCCGCAGTCTTGCGGGCATGACAGGCACGATTCGACCGGGCCGCACACGCCGTCGCCGCAGCGAGGAAGCGCGGCATCACAGGGAAGAGTCGGCACGATCCAGGCACACGCCTCCGCCGCCAGCGAACGTGCACGCAGTCCCGTCATCAGCATTCGCACAACTTGCGATCTGCTCGCGAGTGGCGCACCCCGTCGCCGTGCAGGTCGTTCCTTGCGGGCATGCGCGGCCGTCACTGCACGGAACCAGCTCGGTCGCGATACAGCCGGTGACCGCGACCATGACGCCCAGGACGAATCGCCACCCGATGCCACAGCTCATCTGTCGATGATACCGACCCACGCAACAACATCGCGCGAATTCGCGATTCCGGGGCACCAGTGCCGGCCCGCGCCCGCTCCAGGCATTCGGCGTCCACGAGGGCTAGTGGGGCGACAGCACGCCGAAGTCGGCGAGGCACATCTCGTCACCGGTCGTGAATCCGAGCGCGACATCGTACGGGGCAACGAGACCCGAGTTGTAGAGCAGCCGTGGCATCTCGGGGTTCGAGAACGAGTTGTTCCAGCGGCAGCTGACGTTCACGACGCTCGACGCTCCGAACAGCGGAAGCTTGTCGAGGTCCGCGTCATACGTATACGTGCGCTGCCAGTCGAAGTCCCAGCCGCTATCGATCAGGCACTCGGTCTTGCCGTCGAAGTGCGTGACGCTCGTGCGCAGGTTCGTACCGAGCAGGTGCATGTGCGGCGTGACGCTGAGGATGCGCAGCTCGCGATCGAGATCCGCGCGATGACGGATCGCCATTGTCTCGACGTGATCGGTCGAGGTCGCGGGGATCATGAACACTGGCCCACTGTCTGGATCGCCGGGACCCGGCAGGAGATTGGGCGCGCCCGGTGAGTTGCCATACACGCCGAGATCGAAGCGCCACCGCGGCCGGTCGTGGGTGAACTTCATCGCGACCGATGTGGAGTCCGCACCGCCGATGCCCGCCGGGTGGTAATGGACCTGCGTGAGCACGAGCGTGCCGGGCTCGACCGGGATTCCGACGGTCGGCGGCAACACGAGCGCGGGATTGCCAGGCAGCCAGCTCTGGATCGCCGCGCCCGGCGGGTGATCGCACGGCAGCTTCGGCACGCCGAACCCACCGGTGAACGTCTGCGCGGCCGCGGCTTCGGCGGGCCCGATCAGGTAGACGTTGACGTGATGGACGAGATCCGTCGCGGAGGGCGTGACCTGCGAGCCGGTGATCCAGCGCCGCTCCGTGATCTCGGGATCGAACAGGAAGCACACGAACTGATCGCGATCGCCGCTCGACACGAACTCCTGCGCCGGCGCGACGACGACGTCCGGATCCTCGAGCGCCGTGGACCGCACGGGAGGCAGGTCTCGCAGCGTGCCCTCGGGGCCACCGGCGGCGACCCAGTCGTGAATCGCTGCGTTCTCGGCCTCGCTCAGCTTCGCGCTATCGCGCCACGGATGCCGCGGTGTGCAGTCTTCTGGATCGTTCGCGAACCACGGCGGCATGATCCCGTCGTCGAGCGCCTCGATGATCTGGCCCATGTGCTCGGTCGCCTCGCCGTAGTCGACGAGCGAGAACGGGGCGACGCCGCCGGGGTTGTGACAGCCAGCGCAGCGGGTGCGCACGATCGCGCCAACCTCGCCGTACCAGGTGCCGGGCTCCTCGGGCAGCGGGGCGGGATCGTTGCCACACGCGGCGAGCACCGCGAGCGAGCACAGGACGGACCTACCGAGCACGAGACCAGTCTAGCGAATCCGGGCCAGCCTGAGTGCGTGGTCTTACGCCTTCAGTAACCGCGCGAGCTTGTTACGGCTGATGCCGAGGGCCCGCGCCGCGGCCGACTGATTGCCGCCCTCGCGGTCGAGGATCGCCTTGGCGTAGCGCCGCTCGGCCTCCTCGAGGGTGAGGCCCGCAGGCAGGTTCACCCCATCGGCCGACGCGATCGGAATCGCCGCGCTCGAGCCCGACATGATCGGGATCCCGATCTGCGAGTCGCCGGCTCCCATGCGCGGCCGATCGAGGCCGAGGTCCTTGATACCGATCGCCGGGCCGTTCGCGAGCACCACCGCGCGCTCGATCGTGTTCTCGAGCTCGCGCACGTTGCCCGGCCAGCCATAGGCGATGAGCGCTGGACGAACGGTATCCGCCAGCTTCAACGTGCCCTTGCGGTAGCGCCGGGCGAACTGCTGGATGAAGTGCTCGGCCAGATCGGCGATGTCATCGGGACCGCGCGCCCGCAGCGACGGGATCTCGATCTCCACGACGCGCAGGCGGAAGTACAGATCGCTGCGGAACTGGCCGGCGTTCGACATCGTGGCGAGATCACGATTGGTGGCCGCGACGATGCGGACATCGGCGGTCAACGTCTCGCGACCACCGACGCGCTCGAACTGGCGCTCCTGGACGAAGCGCAGCAGCTTGCCCTGCAGCAGCAGCGGCAGCTCGCCGATCTCGTCGAGGAACAGCGTGCCGCCGTTCGCCGCCTCGACCTTGCCCATCACGCGCGAGTCGGCGCCGGTATACGCGCCGCGCTCGTGACCGAATAGCTCGCTCTCGACGAGCGCAGCCGGCAGCGTGGTGCAGTCGACGTGCACGAACGGAGCGTGACGCCGCTCGCTGTTGACGTGGATCGCGCGCGCGAGCAGGCCCTTGCCGGTGCCGGTCTCGCCGTGGAGCAGCACGGTCGCGTCGGTCTGCGCCGCTTTCACGATCATCTCGTAGACCGCGGCCATCGCCGGCGATCGACCGATCACGTGATTGAAGCGGCCGCGGACCGTCAGGCCGCGCGAGCTGTCGTCGCCGCGCAGCGTGGTGTAGTCGAGCGCGCGCCCGATCTGCTCCGCGAGGACCCGGATGAACTCTTCGTCGCGCGACGAGAAATCACCGTCGCGCTTGTTGAGCACCTGCAGCACGCCGCGGATCTGGCCGCGTCGCGTGATCGGCGCGGTCAAGATCGACGTGGTGCGATACCCGATCTGCTGCGCGAGCTGGCCGCCGCCCCAGCGGGGATCGCTGCTGGCATCCTTGATGTTCACGAGCATTCCGCTCGCGGCGACCTCACCGACGACGCCGTGACCCGGCGGCACCACGAGCTCCTTGAGCTCTGGCAGCGTCGCGACGCGCGAACGGATCTCGCCGGTCGCGCCGTCGATCAACCATAGCGTGGCGCGGTCGGCACCGAGCGCACGTGCAACGCGCGCGGCGAACGTCGCGAGCATGTCATCAAGCTCGACCTCGCCGGCGACCATCGCGCCGAGGTCTGCGAGGAGCTCGAAGCGTTGCTCGCTCTGTTCCAGAGTCATACTCCTACCGACCAGCATCTCACGAGCAGGTGTGGTCACGCTGCAGCGGCCGCCTTCTCCGCGTCCTTGGCAATCAGGACCATGCCCTCACGAGCGGCCACGGTACCCGGTAGGTTCGCCGCAGCCTGCGCCTCGAGCGTGGCGAGCTGCGCATCGGTACGACCTGGATCGTGATGGAACAGCACCAGCTGCGGCACACCCGCGGCGCGTGCGAGCTCGGCGCCGGCGAGCCACGTCGAGTGACCCCAGCCAACCTTGGTCGGATATTCCTCGGGCGTGTACTGCGAGTCGTAGATCAGGATGTCGGCGCCTGCCGCGAGCTTCTTGAGCGTCGGATCGACGCACGCGAAGTGCTCCGTATCGGTCGCGTACACGATCGACTGACCACCGTGCTCGAGGCGAAAGCCGTAGACCGGATCGGGATGATTGAGGCGCGCCATGGTCACGGTGATGTCACCGATCTGAAACCGATCGTTTGCGCGCAGCTCGCGCGTGGTGACCACGCCACCGAGATCGTCGAAGTCGACGGGAAAGAACGGCGCCTTGAACAGCGAGCGGATCGCCTGGTCGTGAGGCATCACCCCATTGGGGCCGCTCGCGATCTCGGTGCGAAAGCCCGGCACGTAGACCGGCGTGAAGAACTGCAGACCCGCGACGTGGTCCCAGTGCAGGTGCGAGAGCAGGATCGTCGAGTTGCGGATCCCGCTCGCCATGCGCTCGTTACCGAGTGCGCGCAGACCGGTGCCGGCATCGAGGATGATGCGCGTGTCACCGGCCACGACCTCGAGGCACGCCGTGTTGCCGCCGGCCGCCATGCCGGGCGTCGCAATCGAGCCGCGAACACCGAGGAACCGAACGCTGAGGTCATGCTGGGTCATGCCCAGGACATGAGCAGGTTCGGTGCCACGGCCAAGTAGTTGAAACGGCAAACGGAACTGCTCCAGATCGGGGCGGCCTGCTTCGTTTCGGAGCAAGATCTGGAGCAGGTGTTCCAATGTAGTTTTGGATTCAGTCAGGGAAATCCCTGTGGTACGCCTCGCCCGCGATGAACGAAGACACCCAGAAGAAGGCCGCCCCGCTACGCGCCGCGAAGAAGTCCGAAGGTTGGCGCGAGCGTGAAGAGAGCAATGCGGCTGGCACTGCACCGCGCACCCGCGGCACCGACAAGCCGTCGCTCGTTTTCAACTGAGCTTCGCAACGCCGGCATTGCCGGGGCTTGCAACTAGCTCTTCTTCAGCGCTTTCTTGAGCAGACCGAGCAGATCTCGCGTGGTCTCGCGACACACGATCAGCGCCGCGCCGATGTACGCGATGGCACCCGTGACAATCTCGACGATCAAGTAGATCGCCGGGTGCTCGAAGCCAGCGGTGCGCAAGCCGCGCTGCGTGAGCCACACCGCGGCAGCCATCGCAGCGCATGCGATGAGCGGCTGGATGAACGCAGCGGCGAGACGCTTCGGCGACGGCCCCTCGCGTACGACCATCGCGACACCAGCGATCGCGGTCAGGCCGAACGCGACACCGACGGCGCAGGCCGCGATGCGAAGACCGTACGGCGCGAGCAGCGCGATGCCGATCAGCAGCAGCGCGACCTTCGCGATCTCGAGGAACATGAGGCGACCGGTCTTCTGCTCGGCCTCCATGTACGCCGACAGCACCCAGGTGATCGGGCGGAACACGCTGAGGCAGGCGAGTACGGTGAGCAGCGGCGCGACCTCCTGCCAGTCGTTGGCCGGCAGGATCCAGGCGATGAGCGGATAGGCGACCAGGCCAAGGCCGATCGCGAGCGGGAAGATCACGATCGAGAGCAGCGCGGTGGATCGTTCGAGCGCGCGAGCGCGACGCTCCGGCGGCAGACCCGCCATCGACGGCAGCAGCACGAGCGCGATCTGCTCGCCGACCTGCACCGCCGGAATGTCGGCGAGGTTGTAGGCCATGTTGTAGGCGCCGAGCGCGCCGGTGCCGAAGTAGTACGAGATCGAGAGATTGTCCCAGTAGCGCGACGCCATGTGCGCGACGCCCTGGACGCCGAGCGGCACACCGAACTTCAGCATGTCCTTGATGCGGCCCCAGCGCAGCTTCGTCGGCGTGGCCCAGCTCGAGATGCCGGCCGCGCGGATGAGGATCGCGACCGCGACGATCGACTTCACGACGTTCGCGATCACCATCGAGTAGCCGCCCCAGCCGTAATACGCGAGCGGCAGGGCGGTGAGCGTGAAGCTGAGCTCGCCGAGGCCGAGCGCCATCCCCGACGGCCGGAAGTTCATCTGCTGGGTCAGGATGCGCTCGGGCATCGCGCCGAGGCGGCGGATGAAGACACTGAGGGCCATGCCGGGCACGAACGCTGCGGCGAGCGGCGCATTCATGAACGCGGTGAGCCGGCCACCGAACAGCGCGACGAGGCCGATCGACACGATGCCGAGCGAGAGGTACATGAAGGTCGCGTGCCACCTGACCTCGCGGGCATCGGCGCCGCGCCCCTTGACGACCGTGTACTGGCCGAAGCCCCAGATCGTGATCCAGTTCGCGGTCATGCACAGGATGGCCGCGTCGCTGACCTCGCCGATGATCTCCGGCGTCAAGAAGCGGGTGAGGACGAGCGTCCCGAGCACACCGACGGCGCGACCGCCCATCGACGAGATCACGGTCCACAAGGCACCGCGCGCAGCTTTGTGGGCGAGCGACATTGCCGGCGGTTCGGGTGCAGATGGCGTGCCTGAGGAGCTCATTGTGAACGCGAGTTAGAGATATCTCCGGAGCCGGTAACCGATCCACGCGAAGGCTTTGCGCCACCAAGGTAACCGTTTCCAAGTGCTCTCGTCGAACGGCTCGCAGTTAGGAACGTTGCTATCGAACACCGCGAGGAGCTTCTCCGCGACCGCGGGGTCCAAAATTTCAACCGTGAGCTCGAGGTTGTTGAACCGGGACTGGGAATCGAAGTTGTAGCTGCCGATGGTTGACCACAGGCCGTCGATGACCGCGGTCTTGGAGTGCAGCATCACGCCGCGCCACCGCCACAGCTTGATGCCACGGCGCGCGAGCCGGCGCAGTGCATAGAGGCTGGCCCACTCGACGAGCTTGACGTCGGAGCGGCCGGGCACGATCACCTGGACATCCACACCGCGGGCAGCCGCACGCGCGAGGGCTCGGCGCACGCCACGGTCAGGAAGAAAGTATGCATTCTCGATCATCACGCTCGAGCGGGCCGTCCGGATGACGTGCATGTAGACCCGCCGGAACGTCGCGCGATTGCGGCGCGAGGTGTTCTCGAGCAATCGAACGATGCTGTTCCCGCCCGCATGGAGGCTTGCCGCGCGCTTCGGCGGCGGATAGGTCGCGCCGCCGGAGCGGATCCAGTTGCGGCGGAACAGCCGGGCGAGGTCGCGCACGATCGGACCGCGTACACGGCAGTGCATGTCGTGCCAGCCGTGACCGCCGTCCTCGACCGGTGCGTAGTCATTCGAGATGTTGAGGCCGCCGGTGAACGCCACCTCGTCGTCGCACACGAGGATCTTGCGGTGATCGCGATGCGACAGGTTGAAGCGCGCGCGCCACGGCGCGATCGGGTTGAAGTCGATCACCTCGATGCCCGCGACTTTGAGATCGTTGACCCAGTCGGCCGGGAGCCCGAACGAACCGACCGCGTCGTAGATGAGGCGGACCTTGACCCCGGCCCGCGCGCGCTCGACCAAGGCGATCTTGAAGCGATCGCCGGTGCCGTCCGAGGCCAGGATATAGGTTTCCAGGGCGATCGTATGCTTGGCCGCGACGATCGCATCGAGCATCGCGCGGTAGGTCTGGCCGCCATCGCGCAGCACGGTGACCTCGCAGTCAGCGCGCCACTTCATCAATGAGCGCGCATAGCGCCTCAGCTCGGGTGGCAGCTGGACGGTGATCGCACGCGACGGCGCATCCTCGACGGGGAGGGGCACTCCATCGTCGTCGGGGGGCTCGGTCACGGGCGGGGCGGTCATTCGGTGTAACGGATGCCGACGATCGTGTACGTGATATCGCCTTTGGGCCGTCTGACAAGGACCTCGTCGCCATCGCGCTTGCCGAGCAGCGCCTTGGCGACCGGCGCATCCATGCTGATCCAGCCCTTGTCGACATCGGACTCGTCGGGACCGACGATGCGATAGGTGACCTCGTCGCCGGCGTCGTCCTCGAGCGTGACCCACGAGCCGAAGAACGCGCGCTTCGCATCGCTCGGTGGCTCGGTGACGATCGTGAGCACGTCGAGCCGTTTGGACAGAAAGCGCACGCGCCGATCGATCTCTCGCAGCCGGCGCTTGCCGTAGATGTACTCGGCGTTCTCGGAGCGGTCGCCCTGCGCGGCAGCATCGGAGACTTCCTGTGTCACGCGCGGGCGCTCCTTGGTCCACAGGTACTCGAGCTCGTCCCGCAGCTTCTTGGCGCCTTCGGGGGTGATGTACTGCTTGCGCGGCCCCGTTTCCGCGTCCGCTGGCTGATCTCCGCGCCGATCGCCGCGTCCGGGTCGCGCTGACATCGATTCCAGCATATAGCGTATGCTCCGCCACGACAGCGCATGGGGATGGATCTCTTGATCGTGTTCGCCTTCATGGTGGGCAACGGGCTGTTCGCAGGCTCGGAGATCGCGGTCCTCAGCGTGAGGACCACGCGCCTTCGAGAGTTTATCCGGCGGCGTGACAAGCGCGCACTCGCGGTCAAGAAGCTGCGCGACCAGCCCGAGCGCTTCCTCGCCACGGTCCAGATCTGCATCACCACGTTCGGTACCGCGGCATCGGTGTTCGGCGGCGCGCAGCTCGAGCCCGTGCTCGCGAAGGAGCTCGAGACCTTCGGGCTCGGTCACGGCGTCGCGTTCTTGATCGTCGTCGTGATCATCGTGTTCGTCGAGCTGGTGGTCGGCGAGCTCGTGCCGAAGTCGCTCGCGCTGCGGTACTCCGACAAGTACTCGTTCATCGTCGCGCGTCCGCTCGTCGGCGTCGCGTCGGCGCTGCGGCCTGTGGTGTGGCTGCTCACCGCTGCCTCAAACGTCGTGCTGCGCTTCTTCGGCGACAAGACCACCTTCACCGAGACCCGGCTGTCACGCGACGAGCTGCAGCAGCTCGTGGAAGAGGCCGCCAAGACAGGCTCCGTCGATCCGCGCGCCAGCGAGATTGCATCGCGCGCGCTCGGCTTTGGCGAGGTCACCGTCGCCGAGGTCATGGTGCCGCGCAACCGCGTGGTGTCGATTCGCCGCGGCGCGCCGCCCGAGGAAGTTCAGCGCGTGATCCTCGAAGAGGGCCACAGCCGGATGCCCGTCTACGACAACAGCATCGACAACATCGTCGGTTACGTTGTCGCGCGCGACGTGCTCGCGCTCGCATGGGAGAAGGGCCTCGTCGTGCTCGAGGACATCCTGCGACCGCCGCACAAGGTACCGGAGTCGACGCGCGCGCTCGATCTGCTTCGCGAGCTGCAGCGCCGGCGCACGCAGATGGCCGTCGTGGTCGATGACAACGGCGGGCTCTCCGGCCTGGTCACGGTCGAGGACCTGATCGAAGAGCTCGTCGGCGACATCATGAGCGAGGACGATGTCGTCGAGCAGTACTTCGTGCGTGAGCCGGCCGGAACGATTTTGGTTCAGGGCTGGGCCGCGGTTCGCAAGGTCAACCGCGACCTGCACCTCGACCTGCCGGTCGGCAAGGACCGCACGACCATCGCGGGTCTTTGCATGTCGCTTGCCCAGGCGATTCCGCAGGCCGGCGAGAAGCTCAAGACCGATAACGGGACCGTTCTCGAGGTCATCGAAGCCTCGCCCCGCCGCGTGCGCCGCATCCGAATTCACCCGGTCGGCGACCTCGATGGTGAGGGCGAAGACGCTTCCGAATCCGACGCTGAATAGGGCTTCGCCCAGTGACCCGGTCGCGACATTTTACGACGGGGTGCGCTGACACCTTCCCCGGGATGATCCTGTACTATCGCGTTGATGCCGGTCATCGCGCGCGACGCTGTCGCGTCTGACCATCTCGTATACGCCTGGCCGTTTCCGATCGGCCCGGAGGACTACGAGGTGTCGTGTTCAGACGACGAGCTGGTCGTGATGTGTCCCGCGTGGTTGGTCGGTGATCGACTCGGCCCCGGACGTCATCGCTGGCGCACGCCGGACCCGTCGCGTCCGGTGTCTGCGTACTTCGTGCTCACCGCGCCGGTCGAAGTCTCGTTCGACATGATCACGGGTTTCACGATCCCCACGACGGGTCAGGCCGTTCGCCTGCGCGCGGTGGGTTCGCTGCAAGTTCGCTGCATGGATGCCGCGCTGCTCGTCGCGCAGTTCGTTGGCCTGCCGTTCGATAGCGTCAACGACGGCGCCCTGCGCAGCGTGTCGCGCAGCATCGAACGCATGCTCGCGCGTCTACTCACGCGGCGTGTGGTGATGGCGGGTACGCCACAGGCCGTGGTCGATCCGCAGATGCTCTCGAACATTGTCGAGGAGCTGATCGCGTACAACCCGACCGCCGGCGCGGTGTTCGGGATCGAGCTGGTGCGCTTCGGCCACCTCTCGATCATGGCCGACGATGGCTCGCGGCCGTGGCAGCAGATGAGCAACGGCGCCGGGCATCATCAAGCGTCGGTTCCGCCGACCGGGCGCATCGATCTCAACGACATGTCGCTAGTCGCGCCGACGCCGGAACCGCGGACCGAAGCGAAGATGGTGCAGCAGGCGGTCGTCGCGGTGCCGACCACGAATCCGGGTAGCCGCATCAAGCCCACCACGCCGCCGCCCGTTCCGGCCGCCGCGCGCCGCAACACGCCGCCGATGCCGCAGCCCGCGCAGGCCATGCCGCAGACCGAGGTGTCGGGCGAGATCGGCGCGAAGCCAAAGACTGAAAAATCGACGGCGCCGGGGCATGCCGCGGCCTCGGCGACGGTGCAGACGCCGGTCGTGCCGCCACCGATCGGTGCGCCGCGCTCGATCCCACCGATTCCGTCGCCGCCCGCAGCGGCCGCGTCGGGCGGCGTGCCCGCCACGGGTGCGGTCACGTCGTCGTCCGGTGCGACGGCATCGGGCACACTCGGGGGCGCACCCAAGCGCCGCGCGGGTGCGATCGAGGTGCAGAGCACCGACGAGCCGACGCAGCCCGGTGTCGACATCGTCCGCACGCCGCTACCGGGATCACTGCCATCGGTGTCCGGTGAGATCGGTGCCGGCAAGCCGAGCGGGCAGGGCGCTGCACTCGCGCAGGGCACGCCCGCGCCGGCCAAGCGTGCGAGCTCCGAGCCGGCGAACCCGGCCGAGTCGCGTGGCTCGATCATCGGCATCGGCGTCGGGCACATCGGTAGCGACGGTGCCGCATCAGGAGAGATCACGAAGAAGATCACGCCGGGTGCGCGCGTGCTGGTGCCGGGCCCGAACGGGCTCATGCAGTCCGCCACGGTGCGCCAGCTGCTGTCGGGCTACTACGAGCTCGAGGTCGGCGGTTCCGGAGAGACGATCTGGGTGCCGGTCAGCGGCGTCGTCCCCGAGTAGCGGACCCCGGACGACACCGTCCGTCGACAGAATGAACGCAGAGATCGCAGAGCACGGAGACGCGGAGCAGTGAAAATTTCCGTTGTGCCGTGCCGCGGCTAGAAATCGGTGATGCCGACCTCGAACACGACCTCGGTGCGTTTGCCCTCGAGGCCGCGCGCTATATCGAGGCCGAGCAGCGGCAGCACGACGGTACCGACGTAGATGCGCAGGCCGGCGCCGACATCGGTGCGGGTCCAGCCTGCGCCGTCGTACTGGGTCGGCAGGTAATTACGCGAGTCCGGATCGCGCCAGTGGTAGCCGACGTAGCCGGCGTCGAAGAAGCCGAGCGCGCGAAACGCGAACGAGCGCCACTTGAACAGCGGCACCGAGTACTCGCTGCGAAACATGCCGCGCCGATCGCCGCGAAACTGATCGCCGATGTAGCCCCGCAGATCGCCGACGCCGCCGAGCAGGAACTCTTCGTGAGCTGGTAGGTGACGGCCGACGCCGCCGCTGACGCGGAGCTCGAGCTGGTGCTCCTCGAAGAACTTCCAGCTGTAGTACGCGCGCGCGGCGAGCACCTGGTAGCCGTAGTCGTCGAGACCGGGGACGGACAGGTCGGTGATCAGTTGTAGATAGGGCCCCCACGTCACGCCGTGACGATTGCGACGGCGATCGAACGTCATGCGCGCCTGCATCGTGACGTCCCAGCCATCGCGGTCCGGCTTCACGCGGTTCATGGGATCGGTGGCCTGCAGCTGCGTGAAGAACGCATAGGCGGGCTTGAAGCGAAGGTCGCCGATCAGCCACCAGTACCAGCGCCAGCCGGCGAGCACGCCGACGTCGAGGAAGTTCCACTTCGTGTTGCGGTCGATCGTGTAGTTGGTCGCGTCGTTCTGCGGATTCTTGTACTCGAGGATCGAGCGGTGTAGCGCGTAGACGTCGAAGCGCAGCTGGAGCTTGCTGCCCTTCACCGCGGGATCGAAGTAGGTGCCAAAGAACAGCGAGGTCTGGTTGCCGACCTGGCCGTAGAGCAGCAGCTTCTTCTCGTTGCCGAACAAGTTGTTCTCGGCGAAGCCGACGCCGAACGACCAGCTCGACGGTAGGAGATACAAGGTCGGCGCGATGATCCACGACAGCTTGTCGTCGAGGGTCACGATCACGACCAGACCATCGTCGAGCTCCTCGGTGCGGATCTTCACCGACTTGAACAGGTTGCTCGTCAGCAGTGCCTGCTCGATGCCGGCGATCGTTGACTGCGGCATCGGCTGGCCGATCGACAGGCGCGCGAGGCGCAGCGCTGTCGTGACCGTTACCTTCGTATCGCCCTCGACGCGCAGCGCGACAAGCCTGCGCGGCTCCGACGAGGGCGGCGCGGGGGGCGCCGGTGCGACGGAGTCGTCGTCGATCCACGGACTCGGCCCGCTCTCAGCCGACGCGACGTGCACTAGCAGCAGAACAACCGCCAGGACGCGTAACGGCACGAGCCGCAAGCCTACGCGACGGGCTACGCGTTGCGCTTCTTGCCGGGCAGGATTCCCATCAGCTTGCAGATGATTCCGAGCATGATCTCGTCGGCGCCGCCGCCGATCGAGAGCAGGCGCGTGTCACGGAACGCGCGCGCCACGACGTTGTCCCACGTGAAGCCCATGCCGCCCCAGTACTGCAAGCACGCGTCGGTGACCTCGCGGACGAGACGGCCTGCCTTCAGCTTCGCCATCGATGCGAGCATCGTGACGTCGGTGCCGCCGATGTATTCCTCGACGGCGCGATAGACGAGCGAGCGCAGCGCCTCGACCTCGGTCTTCATCTCGGCGAACCGGAAGTGAATGACCTGGTTGTCGATCAGCGGCTGGCCGAACGTCGTGCGCTCCTTGCAGTACGCGATCGTCGCGTCGATCACGCCCTCCATGCCGCGCAGCGTGCCGACCGCGCCGCATAGCCGCTCCTCCTGGAACTGGATCATCTGCATCATGAAGCCCATGCCCTCTTCGCCGATGCGGTGGCGTTGAGGAACGCGGACGTTGTCGAAGAACACCGGGCAGGTGTCGCTGGCTCGCATGCCGAGCTTGTCGATCTTCGCGCCAATCTCGACGCCCTTCGTCTTGGTGGGGATGATCACGAGCGACTTGTTCGCGTGCGACTTGCCATCGCTCGTGTTGACGAGCGTGCACAGCCAGTCGGCCTGCGCTGCGTTCGTGATCCACATCTTCGAGCCGGTGATCAGGTAGTCGCTGCCATCCTTGACGGCGACCGTCTTGAGCGCGGCGACATCGCTGCCACCGGATGCTTCGCTCACCGCGATCGATGCGATCGATTCGCCGGCGATCACCGGCGCGAGGAACTCCTGCTTGAGCTCGTGCGCGCCCCAGCGTGCGAGAGCCGGCGTCGCCATATCAGTGAGCACACCGAGCGCCATCGGGATCGAGCCACTCGCACAGGTGCCGAGCTCCTCGGTCGCGACCATCTGATACGAGTAGTCGAGACCCATGCCGCCGTAGGCCTCGGGCTTGTTGATGCCGAGGAGCCCGAGCCGGCCGGCCTTCTTCACGACCTCGCGTCCGGGAAACGCACCTTCGCGCTCCCACTTGTCTACATGTGGATTGATCTCCTTCTCGACGAAGTCTCGGACGGTGCGGCGAAGCTGCTGGTGTTCCTCGGTAAAGCGCATCTAGCGGGAACGGTACCTGAGATTGTGAGCAGGTGCGAAGGTGTCAGGACCCTTGGGATGTCCAGCTGTTAGCTGCCACGCACGGTTTCTGCGCAGAACCGTTTTCGTTTGATCACCAAGCAATTCGCCCTTACCGTTTGAACGCTCCGGAGCAGCACGAGGTCTTCACGAGTGCCCCTGCCGATCATTCTCAAAGCGAAGTTGATGGCGTCTGCAATGGCGGGGTGGACCGCTGCCGCAGCGCCCGTTCCGATGCCAGCCGAAGCCGTCGCGACCCTGGTCGTTGGCTCTGCCGCAGGTCCCGTCGCGGTCGACCTCTACGATGAGAACGACCACCAGAGGGGGCTCGTCGCGATCTGGCGTGACGGCTCGACGGACGAGGCGACCACCGACGAGCTGAAGACGCTGTTCCGGTGCCGCCGCACCCATCGCGAGGCAAAGATCGCGCAGGGCACGCTCGCGATGCTCGCGGATGTCGCCGAGCATTACCCAGGCAAGACGATCGAGTACGTGTCCGCGTATCGCGCGAACCGTCAGGAGTCGGCGACCTCGCCGCACCGCCATGCAACGGCGGTCGACTTCCGCATCCGCGGCGTTCAGCTGCGCACGATTCGCGACTACCTGTGGCGGAACTACACCGGCATTGGCGTCGGCTGGTACCCCGAGGGTCAGTACATTCACATCGACTCGCGCCCCAAGCTGCACGACACGTCGTGGACGTTTCTCAAGGGCCGCAACAAGTACACGCCGTACTGGGCCGAGCTCGCGCGTCGCGCGGTGATCCCGACGGATACGATCGCGGCCCGGCACCGCCCGGGCTCGTAGCGCGTAGACTGCGGGCGTGATCTCGCGCTTCGCACCGTCGACGACCGGCGAGGCCCACCCGGGCACGCTCCTGTCGGCGCTGCTCGTGTGGCTCGATGCACGCGCGCGCGGCGGCCGCGCATTGCTGCGCCTCGAAGATCTCGACAGCACACGCGTGAAGCCGGCGTGGTCGGCGCAGCTCGTCGAGTCGCTCGAGTCGCTCGGACTCGCGTGGGACGAGACGATCGTGCAGAGCCATCGCGGGCTCGCGTATGAAGCCGCGCTCGATCAGCTCGCGAGCGCGGGTCGGCTGTATCCGTGCACGTGCAGCCGCTCCGATCGCGTGGGTGGCCGGCGCGCGCCCGACGGTGGCTGGGCCTACGCGAACACCTGCCGCGGCAAGCCGCTACCCGCGGGCGGCTGGCGCACCGTCGACGGCAACCTGCGCGTGCAGCTCGACGACGATCGCATCGAGCTGATCGATGCCGGCGGCCGCGATCTATCGCAGACACCCGCCATCGACATGGGCGACCCGATCGTGCGGCGGCGCGACGGCGTGATTGCGTATCAGCTCGCGGTCGTGGTCGACGATGCGGCTGCATCGATCACCGACGTCGTGCGCGGCCATGACATCGCGCCGAGCACGGCGACGCAGGTGATGCTGCAGCGTTTACTCGCGCTGCCGACGCCGCGCTATCGACACCACTTCCTGCTGCTCGAGGGCAGCGGCGACAAGCTCGCGAAGCTGCACGGCTCGATCCCGTTCTCACAGGTGAGCCAGCGCTACTCGGGCGCCGAGCTGTGCGGCTGGCTCGCGCATACAGCAGGACTTCTCGACGATCCGCGCGCGTGCACGCCGGAAGAACTGGTGGCCGCATTCGACTGGGCGCGCGTGCCGCGCGAGGACCTGGTCGTGCGCTGGAATGACGAACTCACCGTCGGAGTCGGGTGCTAAAGTACCTATATGGAGCCCGGCGATAAGAAGAAGCGCGCGACCTACCAGGACGTCCTCGACGCGCCCGAACACTTGGTCGCCGAGATCATCGCCGGCGAGTTGCATCTGTCGAGGCCGGCAAACCCTGCGACGGTCGTCGTCTCGGTATTGAATAGCGAGCTCGGTCCGCCGTTCCATCAGGGCAAAGGTGGGCCCGGTGGATGGATCATCGTGTTCGAACCCGAGCTGCATCTGGGCGAAGACGTACTCGTGCCAGATCTCGCAGGTTGGCGACGCGAGCGCCTCCCGGTGGTGCCAGACGCTCCGTTCATCGAGAGCGCCCCCGATTGGGTATGCGAGGTGCTATCGCGCTCGACCGAGAAAGTCGATCGAATCCAGAAGCTTCCGATCTATGCGAGGGCTGGCATCTCGTACGCGTGGCTCCTGCATCCGCGTCGGCGCACGCTCGAGGCGTTCAAGCTTCGCGATGGGCAATGGGTGGCGATCGCATCGTTGAAGGACGACGACCGCGCACGCATTGAGCCATTCGATGCGATCGAGATCGATCTCTCTCAGCTGTGGGCAGACCTTCCGTTACCAAGCCGAGCGGGCGAGGAAGCGGCGGAGTACGAGCTCTCGAGCCCGACCTAGCGCCAGTCGTAGCCGACTTCGAGCATGAACCCGTGCGCGCGCACGCCGGGCATCAGCTCGGTGAAGCCGGGCTCGAAGCGCAGACCGATCGTGACGGGGACCTGAAGCAGCGAAAGGTCGAGGCCGACCGCACCGCCGATACCGACGCGCGCGACCTCCTGCATCGCGTAGGTGTCTTGCACGCGGACCTCGCCACGCACGCCCGCGCCGGCGCTGAGCGTCAGCGACGGTGTCGATGCGAGCTGGACGCCGACGCCGACCTCGAGCGCGACCGCATCGACTCTGCGATGAGACCAGCCCAGGCGGGTGGCGAGCGAGACGGGACCGGCGAGCTCGCGAGCGGCGAGGGCGGCGATCGAGAACGAGGCCGCCGTGGAGCTGTCCTGCATCACGAGGCCGCCACCGAAGCGCGCGCCGAGACGCCACGCGACGGTGGACTCGCGGAGCGCGAGCGGGTCGTCGAGCTGCGGACCGCCGGTGCCGTCGGCACCAGGCTTGCGATACTTCTTCGGCAGGATCGAGCCGAACTTCTGCTTCGGCGGCGGACCCTTGTGGGTGGCCTGCTCGTCGACCTCGTCGCGGAAGTCGACCTTGCCGTCCTTGGGCGCGGCCTGCTTCTTCGGCACGTTGATGATGACCGTGCGGCGGCTGAACGGATCGATCGACGCGGTCGTGGTGAGACCCTGGCTCGCGTCGAGCGTGGCTGCATCGGGCGCGATGTTGATCTTGTAGTCGCCGGCCTTGGTCCAGATCGTTGCGGGCGTGGTGAAGCGCTCGCCCGGCATCGCATCGGTCTCGGCGAGCATGCCCTCGGGCGTGGTCACGACCGTCATCGCCGAGAGCTTGCTGGCGTCGAGCTTGTGCGCAACCGATGCGCGCGTCTTGGCGATCTGGCTCGCGAGCGTGGGCTCGAGGTCGAGCGTCTCGCAGCCTTCGAGGTAGAGCGCAGCGCGCGGCAGGTCGTTCTTGGCCGCGTGGTCGAGACCCTGCTGGCACCGCTCGGCGGTCGGCGCTGCCGACGCCACCGAGGTGGCGGCGATCACGCCAAGAATTGCGGTCCAAGTGTGCTGCACGACTCGTAGAAGATGACACGCTCCGGGGGCAGTGGTTGCGATGACTCCCAAGGAGGCGGAAGTACGGCGGCTCCTCGACCGCTATCTCATCGAGATCGTCGAGGCGTACGGGCTATGCCCGTGGGCGAAATCGGCGCGGACGGGTGGGGAAATCTCGGTTGGCATCCTGTGGGGCGAGCGGCCGCCGATCGACGCGTGGGTGACCATGGCGCGGGAGCTGCTCGCACGCCCGAGCACGCGCCTCGCGATGTTGCTCGCGCCCGAGCTCGAGCTCACACCGAGCGAGCTGCGCATGGATCGCGAGCAAGTCGGCCGCGCGGTCGACAACTGCGGCGTTGCCGACTTTCATCCCGACGTCGAGCTCGACATCGCGACGCCCTCGCGGCTGGTGCCGTTTCTGCGCCGCTCGCCCGACCCGCTGATGCAGTTCGTGCCGCTGTCGATTCTCGACGTGATCCGGCGGCAGACCGCGGTGACTCTCTCGGATCAAGCGAAGGCGCTCGGCGGCATCGCGTACAACAACCCCGACGATATCGGCGACGAGATCGCCGCAACCAATCACGAGCGCGTGCTGCGCGACGGCGCGGAGATGACCCGCCGGCTCGACGACATCGCCACTGATCGCCGCAACAATTATCCGAACGTCGGGATCGCGATCAATACGATCCGCTGACGGTCATCAGCAGATGCACCGGCTCGTCCACGACGGAGCTGATGCTCGTGGGGACAGTGATCCCGCACGTCGGGGCGAGCACGTAGCCAACGCCTGTCTCGCCGTCGTTGTTTGCGCCCATGTACATCTCGTAGAGCCCGTTGCCGTCGGGCGCATCGATCTCGACGAGCAGCTTCTGCCCTGCGAGGATGGTCGCGGTGATCGGAACGTTGACCGTGAGCCCGGCGGTGACGGGTGGTGGGCCGGGATCCTCGATCACCTCGGCGACCTCGACGTTGTTGACCGACGTGATGATGGCCATGTTCGCGAGGGTGAGCGTGTCGCCGGGCGTGCCGTTGTAGGTCCCGACCCGCACCACGACCTCGGCACCGTCGGCGCCGGTGAGCTGATCGCAGTGCTCGACCTGGAACGACACCTGGCTCACCACGAAATCCGTCGTGATGTCGAATGCCGCGAGATCGAACACCCGGTAGTAGTTGTTCGGCGCCGTACCCGACGACGAGGCGAGGCACGCCTTCGAGGTGCCGGCCTCGAGCATGGTGCTCGCAGTTTGCGACAGCGTCTGCATCGGTGGCGCGTCGATGAGCACGGTGTCGACGACGTGCATCCCGTCGACGCGCAACGCATCGGGGACCTCGGGCTGCCCACCGGAGGCACATGCCCCGAGCAGCAGCAACGACAGCCTCGAGCTCGGCCTCCACATCGGGAGGCGCATCCTAGGCGATCTAGTGCGAGCCCGAAACCGCGATCACGAGGTGCGTACCGAGGTAGCCAAGCGCCGAGGTCATCACCGGGTTTGGCGTCTTGCAGGTCGGCGCGCGCAGGTAGCCGGGCACCATCTCCGTTGCTGTGGTCGCGCCGAGATAGAAGTAGCTGCCGTCGCCGGCGCCCTCGGTCTTGATCTCGACGACGAGGTTCGAGCCGGCCGGAATCTCGATGCCCGGGAACGCGGCCTGCGCCATGAAGCCTTTGCCCTCGGGGATATTGATCGTGGTGAGGCCGAGCATGTCGATCTTCGTGGTGTCGAGCTCGACCGAGCCGGCCGCGCCCGCGTAGGTACCGATCGAGACCTTCACGCGCTGCTTACCGATCGCGGTCTGCACGCCGAAGTTCACGCGATGCACGGTGAACGCGTTGTCGACGCCGAAGTCCTCGAGGCGGAAGATCCGGTACCACGAGTTCTCGTTGGTGCCGTTTGCATCCGAGCATGCGAGCGAGAGCGAGTGAGCGATCTCGCTATTGTCGGTCTGCTCGAGGCGAACGCGCTCGACCTCGAACGGCGTATCGAAGCTCTCGCCGCCGCCGGCGCCTTCGCCGCCGCTGCTCGACGTCATGTCTTCGGGGCCGCACGCCACGAGCACCATCAAGACCGCCGCACGCGAGAGACCCATGGTCACAATGGTGCACGGCTCGACGGTGAGGCTGCAATATCGTCGAGCAGGTCTCTCGGTTCCGACGACGAAACGCGCCTACATCGGCCTACTGGCAGAAGGTCGCGTTGAGCTCGAGGGTGTCGAAGAAGAACGAGGTCGCGTCGAGGCTGTCACTTGCCGTCGAGAACCGGAGGCGGACAGTCATCCCCGAGTAGTCGCCGGTGAACAGCTTGTTAAACGGAGTCCACGCGGTGGTCGCGCCGTTGTCGTCGAGCGCCTTGATGAGCTCGAGCTGGGTGTTCGTGGTCGACGTGAGCTCGACCGTCGCGCGGTCGTAGATGTTGGTACCGATCTCGCCGGTGCGCAGGTCGTAGTAGCCCTTGAACTCGAGCTTGGTGGTCATCGCAGGGACCGTGATGTCCTGGTACATCACGTCCTTGTTGGTGGCTGCCGACTCTTCGATCCCGGCCATCCACGCGCGGTACGCGGGCGACTGCGCGGGCACGCCGCCGGCATCACTGGTCACGATCGGATAGCTCGCGTCGATCGGCGTGGCGTTCCAGTCGGTCCCCGCCGGCGTGGTCTCGAACGTGCCGTTGCGCAGCAAGTTCTTGGTCATCGTGACGCACGGACCTTGTGCATCGATGATGACCAAGGCGTCGCCGCTGGTGGTGCCGACGTCGCGGCGAACGCTCGCGTCAATGTCCTCGGTGTCGTCACCACGCATGCTGCTGGCCTGAGCGCAGCCCGCGAGCGCGAGGCATCCCAACAGCAACCTCATGCGGCGCATCGTGCCCTGAGCATTGGTCGGGCCACAACTGAGAAGTGATGACCGACCGCTGGGGTCAGCCGACCACGTCAGACGGCGAGGCGCAGTGCGTCGACCGAGACGTCGAACGCCGGGTGCTTCGCGAGGCGGGCATTGGCTGCCCGCAGGTCGTCGATCGTATCGATTTCGGTCGCATACATCGATCCGATGTCGACTCCGTAGAGGGTCGCGCCCTCGTCGATCATCTGCTGGAACGAAGCCTCGTAGTACTCGTTGACCAGACCCTGAACCGTGACCCGGTCGTGGAGGGCGGCGAACAGGCGGCGCGAGGACGCGGCCGAGAACAGCTCGATGCCGACCGACTCGCCCATCGCCGAGCGAACCGGGACGTGCTTGCCGATGGCGAGGACGCGGTCCTCGATGTCGGCGGTGACCTTGACCTCTTCGAGGCCGATCTCGCCGACCGAGCGGACAGCAAGGCAGTCGGGACCGCGGTCGACGATCTCCTCGATCACCTCGAGGTCGAACACGACGTCGCCGTCGAGCAGGATGAAGCTGTCGCGCTCGACATGCGGCCGGCACAGCAGCAGCGAGTAAGCGTTATTCGTGGTCCGGAAGTCCTTGTTTGTCACGAACGTGACGTCGAGCGCCGGGAACCACGAGGCCACCGCCTCCCGAACCATGTGCTCGAGGTAGCCGGTACCGATGACGAACTGGTCGAACCCGCAGCGGAGAAGGCTGGTGATCGTACGCCGCAGGATCGGCACGCCCCCGACCGGCAACAGGGTCTTGGGCGTATCGTCGGAGTGGGGACGCAGCCGCGTCGCACAACCCGCAGCTAGGATGACTGCCTTCATCGATTAACCGCGGCCCTTCTGCAAATGGTGTGCACGGGCCCGATTCAGCCAGTTGACTCGATGATCTGTTCAAGTTTCGACAGGTGAGCGGTGGTCACGCGTTTGATCCGACAACTTCCTGTCACCACCGCATCTGACGGCAACCCCCAACTGCGGACTGGCGCTCGCCGCCGGACCCAGATACTTATCTCCGGTCGGACCATGGTGGACTTCGATGCGATCGTGCTGGCGAGTGAAGCGACGTCGCTCGTTCGTGTCGCGGGGCTGAGCGCCCGCGAGCGAGCACGCCGCGTCGCCACGAAGTTCGGCGCGACACGCGTATTCCTCGTCGAGAATGCGCAGCAGCTCCGCGAGCTCGCCGCGTGGCGTGGGGGGCGCTCGCAGCCGCTCCTGGTCGTGCGGGCGAACCAGCTTGTCCACACCGGCCTGGTCGCGCCGCTTATGGAAGCGATCCCGCGCGAGGGCCTCGCAATCGCCGTGGTGCCCGATGCGCCGGCCGTTGGGGACCTGACAGCCGGCGCCTACGCGGGGGCGTTCATCGCCTCGGGGCGCTCTGCCGACGATGTGGTGGCGACACTGGTGGCCAGTGACGTTGCCGATGACAACGCCATCGTAGCGAGGTTCCCCGACGCGACGCGTGTCCCGCACGGGGCCATCGCGCGTGCGCCGCTCGAGACCAAGGCGCAGATCCGCGAGGCGCATCGCGTGCTCTACCGGATCCTCGTCAAGCCGCAGGACAACGCGATCACGCGCTACCTGTATCGCCCGGTCTCGTTCCCGCTGACGCGGCTCCTGGTGTGGACGCCGATCACGCCGAACCAGATCTCGTACTGCGTCGCCGCGCTGGTGGCGCTCGGCCTGTGGGTCACGGCGAGCGCGAGCTTCAACGCCGCACTGCTCGGCACCGTGATCGTTCTCGCCGCGTCGTACATCGACTGCTGCGATGGCGAGGTCGCGCGCGTGAAGTTGCTGTCGTCGCGCTTCGGCGCGTGGATCGACACCATCGTCGACGAGCTGTCATCGGTCGGCTACATGATCGCGATCGGCTGGCACTGCCATCTGCACTTCGGGCCCGGTTGGTTCGGATCACTTCAGGCCAAGCTCGGCATCGATCCGTGGAAGGCGGCGATCGTGATCGGCACGATCACCATCCTCGGCAGCGTTTATTACATCTACTACAACATCATCGTCGCGGTCGGCTCGGCGAACTCGCAGGACTACGTCGGTCGCTTCGAGGTCGTGCCGGGCAAGCAACCGAACAGCGTACGGCTCGTGCCCGCGTCGCCAAGGGCGATCACGCCGAAGCAGCCGCTGCCGTGGCCGCTCGAGATCGCCGCGACCTATATGCCGTACATCGTGCGGCGCGACTTCATCTCGTGGCTCGCTGTGATCCTTGCCGCAACCCAGCTGACCTACGTCGCGTTCGGGCTTCTCGTCGCAGGTGGTGTGCTCACGTTCGTGGTGTTGACCATCGATCACGGGAAGTTGCGCTCGCTACGGCGTTCGATCGAGCGCAGAGGCATGTTGCTCGAAGCTCCCTGATCGGCCCACAATAGGACGTGGCCGTCCTCGTCGCGATCTTGCTCGCCCTCGGCGTGCCGTTCGCGCAGCTGCAAGTGGTCAACGAGCGAGTCAGCTGCTGCTGCCCCGATCCGGACCAATGCAAGTGCCCTGACCACGAGCCCGACGAGACGGCGCAGAGCCAGATGGGCACGTGTCACAAGTCGGCGGTCAAGACGACCCGCGTGCAGCTCGCGGCGTTCGTAGCGCCAGCCGTTGTCGACGTGATCGTACCCGCGCCGCGTGCGATCGAAATCGCGCACGTGTTTCCTGCTCCCCACGCACCGCCCGTACCGCAGCGACCCGCCGCACCGTCTTAGCTCGTTCGAGTCGTTTCCAGGTTGTTCGGAATCACTCGATACGGAGGCTATCGCGATGCGTTCGCTTTGGATTGCTGCTGCATTGTTCACTGCCGCTTGCGGCCACTCGCACGACGACTACGACACGTTCCAGGCTTGCTACGACGAGCACACAACGGTCGAGTCACTGCCGTTCCAGGAGGCCGTTGTCGTGTGCTGCCTCGATCATCCGATCGACGGAGATTCCGAGCCGTGCGGCGCCACGGCACCCGAGTGCCTGACATATATGGACGCGAATCTCAGCTCCACCGCGACCACGAGCGAGGTCGAGGCTGCGTGTGACGAGTACGTGATCCAGAAGGGTCTGTAGCTCGTACACATGCAGGTGAGACTCGCGATCGCGATCCTGTTCGCGAGCGCTCCGGCGTTCGCGCAGCACGATCACGCGCACGATGATCATGATGCGACACAGCCCGCTGCGCTCGCCGCCGGTGTGGCGGTGGTCGCGGCGTCGTTCGATACGATGCTCTACGTCGGACACTACGAGGGCGTGATGCCGAGCGTGCGCTGGTCGAACGCGCGGTTCGCCGCGATTGCGAGCGGCGGGCTCTATCGCGTGAACAAGAACGGCGCGACGACCTACGATCTCGGCGACGTCGGCGTGCATGGCCAGGCGTCGATCGTGCACAGGGACACATTCGACGCGGGCGTGCTCGCCGGAATCTCGTTACCGACAGGGAGCTCGAGTCATGGTACGGGCATGGGGCACGTCATGCTCATGCCCGGTGTCTATGCCGCCTGGACCGTCGACCGCGTGCGGCTTGCTGCCTCTATCGGCTACAGCCGCGCGCTCGGTGGGGAGAGCGATCACGACCACGGTGCGTGGCCGCTCGTGTCGCCGATGTTGATGACGGAGATCTCGTGGACCGCGGGCGCCGACGTGCGCGTGACACCCGCGATCACCGCGGGGCTGCGGTCCGCCGGTGGGTTGCCGGCGGGCGATGGTGGCAACGCGCGCGCGATCGGGGCGGGCCGCATCGCGTGGCGCAGCGGGCGGGTCGATACCGGGTTCGAGCTTCAGGCGGGGTTGGTCGGCGATCCATTCACCGTGAGGGGCGTGGTCTCGACCATGCTGAGCTTCTGATGAAGTCGTTCGCGCTCGTGTTGTTGCTCGTGGCCGCATGCGGGCCGTCACCCACTGACACAGAGACCGTGTGTCCGGATCCCGATCCAAACACGCTGACGTGGGACTCGTTCGGCAAGCCGTTCATGGAGAAGTACTGCGTGTGGTGCCACGACAGCTCGCTGACGCGGTCCAAGCGAAATGGGGCGCCGCTCTATCACGACTTCGAGACGCTGCTCGGCGTTCTCAAGACGCCCGAGCACATCGATCAACAGACGGGCGCCGGCCCGGCCGCGACCAATGAATTCATGCCGCCCGATCGCTGTCCGTCGACGATCGGCGGAATGATCGACACGAACTGCATGAAGCCGACGCTCGCGGAGCGGCGGCAGCTGGCCGAGTGGATCGCATGCGAGAAGCAGCGGCCGCATGACTTCCTCGACGCGGGCGTCGACGCGCCGTAGGGGCCGACATCGCCGAAACGCGGACAGAAATTCACCGCCAAGACGCCGGGGAACGCCAAGGCCGGAAGAGAAATGTGGGGTAACGCGTTCTGCTCGTGCATTCGTCCGAGCAGTGCGCGCTTCATTACCTTCTCTCTTCTGATCTTGGCGTCTGCGGCGTCTTGGCGGTGAATTCCGGCACGGAGGACCGCACGATCGGTCAGCCGAGCAGCGGCAGGGCCCACACGACGCCGACGACGCACGACAGCGCGCCGGTCGCGAGGGTGAAGGCGCGACGCGTGCGCGGGCCGTGCGCGATGCGTTGCAGTGCGGCGCCCGTGATGCCGGTCGCGGCGGCCATGCCCGCGATCGAGCCCGCGCCGAACATGATCATGTAGACGATGCGCGCGCCGGCCGACGGCAGCTCGGCAAACGCGAGCGCGGTCAGCGCGCCGCTGCCGGCGAGACCGTGGATGAGTCCGATGGTGAGCGGCCGCCACGCGAATGCGCGCTTGCCGACGTGGACGTGATCGTTGGCGCCACCGTGGACGTGCTGCACGCCGCCATGGCGATGCGGACCCACGGCACCATCGCGGTTGCGTACGCCCGCGAGGATCGAGCGGGCACCGAGGACGATCAGCATCACGGCGACCACACCCTCGAACATCGCGCCGAGTCGCTCCGGCATCACGCCATCGAGCAGCACCAGCGCGACACCGACTGCCAGCAGCGCGATCGTGTGACCGAGCCCCCACAGCAGGCCCAGGCCGAGAGCACCGCGCGTGGAGTGCGAGCCACCGACCAGCGTCGACACCGCCGCGAGATGATCGGGCTCGAACGCATGACGCGCTCCGACCACGAGGCCGAGCGTGATGGCGGCAGTGGTTCCGATCACTCGACGCGCTTCATGATGTGAAAGCCAAACTCGGACTGCACCACGCCAACCTCGTTGACGTTGAGGCGCAGGCCGAGCTGCTTGAACTCGATCACGAGCGACGCATCGGGCGACACCGGATAGGCACGCGCACCGGAGGCGCTACCCGGATCCTCGGAGTGCTGCTTCATCAGCAGGTCGAAGTCCGCGCCCGCCTTGATCTGCGTCATCAACGACTTCACGACGCCCTCGGCCGCCGCCTTGTCGCGATCCTTGGCGCGTGGGTCCTTGCCGCCCTGCTCGAGGTCCTTCCACGAGATCAGGATGTGCTTGACCTGCGTGTTGTTGGCGACCGGCTCGCGCGCGAGGATGTCCGCCGAGATCACATCGGAGCTCTGCGCGACCGAATCTGGCTGGACCATGCGGTTGTTCATGTTCGGGCCACCGCGCGACCCAGGGCCGCATGCGACGACGACGAGCACGAGCAGTACGGCGCGAATCATGCCGGGGACGCTAGCACGATTGTAACGTCGCGCTGGGCGAAGTCAGGCTAGCGTCGGACCCTATGAAGCCGCTTGCCGTGATCGTCGCTCTGGTGTTTGCCGCGTCGTCGTACCCGGTGGTTGCCGAGGCCGAGACGCAAGAGATTCGCATCGCGACATTGGCGCCGACGGGAACGCCGTGGATGCAGCTGCTCGAGAAGGCTGCGGCGGAGATCACCGAGAAGACCGACAAGCGGGTCAAGATCAAGTACTACAGCGGCGGCCAGCAAGGCGACGAGCGCGACTACATCCGCAAGATCGCGGCAGGCCAGCTCGACGGTGCCGCCGTGACTGCGATGGGGCTGTCGCTGATCGATTCATCGATCCTCGTGCTCGAGCTGCCACTGCTGTTCAAGACCCAGGACGAGGTCGACCACGTGGCGACCAAGATGTGGCCGTACTTTCAAAAGAAGTTCGAGCAGAAGGGCTACCGCCTCGCCGAGCGTGGCGAGCTCGGATGGATCTACATGTTCTCGAAGAACAAGGTCACCACGATGGCCGACCTGCGGAAGCAGAAGGTGTGGATCTGGGGAACCGACTCGCTCGGATCGACGATGGTGGACAAGCTGAAGATCCAGGGCGTGCCGCTCACCGTCCCCGAGGTCGATTCTGCGCTGACCTCCGGTCGCGTCAACGCGGTGTTCAGCTCGCCGCTCGGTGCGATCGCGCTCCAGTGGTACACGAAGGTCAAGTACATGAGCTCGACGCCCATGGTGTTTGGGATCGGCGCGACGGTGTTCTCGCTCACCTCCGCGAAAAAGATCGCGAAGGAGGACCAGAAGATCATCGAGAACATCGCGAAGCGCGCGCAGAAGAAGTCGCGTGCCACCATTCGCAAGGCGAACGAGGACGCGCGAACCACGATCCTCCGCAAGGGTGTGTCGATCGTCGAGCCGGCCCAGGAGATGGTCGACGAGCTCACGAAGATCGCCGCGGAGGTTCAGGCCGAGCTCACCGGCAAGGTGTTCTCGAAAGAGGAGCTCGAGATGGTGATCAAGTATCGCGACGAGTACCGCAGCAAGACCGCGAAGTAGCGGTATAAGGCGCGCATGTCCGAGGACGTCACCATGCAGCAGCTCGTCGACACGCTGCCGCCGCGCATCTGGTACCTCACGTCGAACGGTCAGGACATGTGGTGTCGCCGCCCCTACGGGTTTCTGTTCTCGAGCGGTCAGCTGGCCGAAGCGTTCGCGAAGGAGATGGGAACCGGCGAGGAGCTGTTCGCCGTCGGTCTCGATGCCGGCGCGTTCCTCAGCGACGACATGCTCGCGGGCCTACGCAACACCGCGGTCACGCGGCTGTTCATCGACCCGTCGATCGATCCCGCGAACGGCGATGTCCACGGCAAGATCCTGCGGCTCTCGCCGCTGACCTGATCGCGTATTACGCAAGGTCCGGCTCTGCCGGACCGCGCAGCACCGCCGAAGGCGGTGCGTAGCTACTACGACAGCGGCGCGGGACGGATGCTCGAGATCTGCATGGTCGACTCGGCGCTCGTCACGATCTGCACGCGATCACCGGCGTGAAAGCGCGGGACCAGCTCGGCCGGTCCCTGGAAGTGCAGGCCGGCGAGGTTGTCGATATCAAGATCCTCGCCCTCTTCATCGAGAGCGCGCTCGATATCGAGCTGGATCTTCGCGACCTGGCGCGACGCGAGATGCTCGAAACGCGCGACGAGCGTGTGAAGCTCGATCGTCTTGATCGTTCCGACCACGCGGAGCCCCGCATCGTCCGCCATGATTCCATCCTACGCTTCTGAGACGGATATCTATTGGCGCTGGCCAGCGATTTCGATGCCGTCCATCGCGCGTGCGACATACACGGCACCCTCATCACCTGCAGTGAGGTCGTGCTCCGACCCCTGGGGCGAGACGATCTCGTCGCCGGGCTGCCAGACCTTGCCTTCGTTATCACGCAAGGTTCCGAGGAGAAGTAGCGAGACTTCTTCCCCGCGGTGCATGTGCCACGGAAACGTACAGCCCGGCTCGATGCGGACGAAGCCGCAATCTGCAGCGGCATAGGCCGGACCACCGTCGAAGTGGATCAGGTGAACACCAGGGACCGGGTTCTCCCACGAGGCTTTGCGCTCGACGAGACCGAGTAGCTCGCGGGCCCGATCGACGGTGACATCGAGGAGCTTGGACATCCGGCCAGCGTACGCATCGAAGCGGCCACCACCGACGGAGGCGAGGAGCCGCGCCTTGACGTCCGCGTCGGGAGCGACGGGCGGGGTAAGCGTCAGGTAGGTGTCGAGCTCGGCGGCGAGCGCGGGGGCGGCCTCGACGGCACGCTCGACGGCAGCCGCCTCGTCGGCGTCGAGGGCCCCGAGGGCGTAGAGCGGGATCAGCTCGCGGATGTCGGTCATGACGCAATCCCTCCCGCGATGCCGTCACGCAGACGCTGTAGACCGGCAGCAAGCCGGCTCTTCACGGTGCCGATCGGGATCTTGATCTTCGTCGCAATCTCACTGCACGACAGGCCCTCGAAGTAGGCCAGCTCGACGACGGTGCGCTGGTCGGTGCCGAGCTCGGCCAGTGCGGTGCGGACGCGGGCGTGGTCGGGGCTCGACCGCTCGCGGTCATCAAGCACGACCTCGAGCCCGGCGTCGCCCGCATTGCGGCTGACGCGGGCAGACTTCTGGAGGTCGAGGGCACGGGAGCGCATACGGATAGCCAACCAGGTACGAACCCGGCCACGTTTTGGATCGAAATCCTTCGCCGCTCTCCAGGCTTCCAGCAGTACGTCGTGTAGCAGATCCTCCGCCTCACGGCGCTCGCGGACAATCCGCAAGGCCAGGCCCAGGAGAATCCCCGAATGTCGCTCGTACAGCTTGGCCAGGGCGTCCCGGTCCCCCCGCGCCATGGCCGCAACGAGGGCTGCGTCCTCCGCGTCGTCGCCGCCGCTGTCCGCTGCCATGCGTTCGCGACGTTAGCATGCCTTTGAGGGGGTGTTAGCGGGGCGGAGCGGGTGCTCGCGTGGTAGATGCAACCACCGGTGTCCCTTCGCGAAGCAGTACGTGCCGAGGCGACCGAACGCACTTGGTCGCAAGGGGTAACCCTCGCCCGCGACAAGCGTGTCGTGTCGCGTGCGGTGAGCGATGACGAGGTCGAGCTCGAGGTCCGCGTGCCCGGCCGGCCGACGCCGTTCGAGGTCGTGCTGAACCTCGTCGACTCCGAGTGGCAGTGCAACTGCACCGGGCGCGAGGCGGTGTGCTCGCACGTGGTCGCGGCCGTGATCGCGCACGAGGGCGATGGCGCAGTGCCAGCCGCGGCATCGGGGCTCGCGGAGATTCGCTACAACCTCGAGCCCGACGCCGGTGGGATCAAGCTCAAGCGCGAGCTCGTCCGCGGCGAGGCCACCGAAGCGTTCTCGGGATCGCTGCTGTCGCTGGTCGCGGCGGGCAAGGCCGCGCACATCGCGACGAACGATGCGGACCTGAAAGCCGATCGCGTGATCGGTGCGCGCAACATCGCCATCAGCGGCGAGAAGCTCGACCGGCTACTCGAGATCCTGGCCGACGCGCGCGACGTGCGCTGGAAAGGCGAGCCGGTGAAGACCGCCGGCGAGCCGTTGCTGCCGCGCGCGATCGTCGAGGACTGGGCCGACGGCGTACGCATCCGCATCGACCGAGACCCCATTGTCGCCGAGCTCGCGACGATCGGCGTCGTGCGCACGATCGAGAACGTGCTGCGTCCGATGGGCGCGATCGATCTCAGCGGCGCGCGCCTCGAGAAGCTGCCGCAGATCTTCGACGTGTCGCGCATGGCGCTGCCCGAGCTCACCGCGAAGACGCTGCCCGCGCTCGCGCAACGCATCCCGATCGAGATCCGCGCCAAGCAGCTGCCGCGCGTCGGTACTCGCGAGCAGCCGCGCATGTCGTTCGAGGTCGCGCAGGAAGGCGACAAGCTGCACGTGTTCCCGACGCTGGTCTACGGCGATCCACCGCGTGCGCGCGTCGACGGTCGCAACCTGATCCATATCAGCGGCCCGCTTCCGATCCGCGATGAGGATGCCGAGCGCCGGCTCATGCACCGCCTGCGCGACGAGCTCAACCTCATCCCGGGCCGCCGCGTCGAGCTCACCGGGCGCGAGGCGTTCGCGATGCAGCAAGGCCTCGGCGGCTGGCTACGTCTCGACGCCAAGGCTGCGGGCGGCGCGAAGGCGATCGAGCTCACCGTCGATCTCGTGATCGATGGCCGCAAGGTCGACGTGCGCGTGATTGGTGACAAGGGCGGTTCTGCATCGATCGGCGCCGCGCTGCGTGCGTGGCAGGCCGGCATCGACGTCGTGCCGCTCGAGGGCGGCGGCTGGGGCCGCGTGCCGAAGGAGTGGTTCGACAAGCACGGCGAGCGCCTCGCCGATCTGCTCGCATCGCGCAGCGGCGATCACCGCGTGCCGATGTATGCGCTGCCGGATCTCGCGCGTCTCGCCGAGGGTCTCGATCAGCCGCCGCCGCCCGAGCTCGACAAGCTGCGCCCGCTTCTCGACGGCTTCAGCGGGATCCCGACCTCGAAGGTCGCGAAGGGTTTCATCGGCGAGCTGCGTCCGTATCAGTCCAGTGGCGTTGACTGGCTGCAGTTCTGTCGCAACGCGGGCCTGGGCTGCGTGCTCGCCGACGACATGGGTCTTGGTAAGACGATCCAGGCGCTCGCCGCGCTCCCCGGTAAGGGCAAGGGGCAGACGCTCGTGGTCGCGCCGAAGTCGGTGCTGTTCAACTGGCTCGCGGAGACCGAGAAGTTCCGCCCCGATCTCAAGGTCTCGACCTACGCCGGTACCAAGCGAACTCTCGATCCCGGCGCCGACGTGGTGCTCACGAGCTATCCGATCCTGCGCATCGACATCGACGAGATCTCGGCGGTCGAGTGGAAGACGATCATTCTCGACGAGTCGCAGACGATCAAGAACCCCGACTCGCAGGTCGCGCGTGCAGCCTACAAGCTCAAGGGCGAGTGGCGCATCACGCTGTCCGGTACGCCCGTCGAGAACCGCCTCGACGAGCTGTGGTCGCAGCTGCACTTCACCAACCCCGGCCTGCTCGGCGGCCGCGCCGATTTCCAGGATCGCTGGGCCGAGCCGATCGGCCTCGGTGACGCGTCCGCTGCTGCGCGCCTGCGCGAGCGCATCCGGCCGTTCGTGCTTCGCCGCATGAAGCGCGAGGTCGCCAAGGAGCTGCCGCCGCGTACCGACGCGATCATGTACGTCGAGCTCGACGAGGCCGAGCGCGTTGTCTACGACACGATTCGCGCCGCGACGCAGAAGGACATCGTGAAACTGCTCGAGTCCGGAGGCGGCGTGATGGCCGCGCTCGAGGCGCTGCTGCGGCTCCGCCAGGCCGCGTGTCACACGGCGCTGCTGCCCAACGGCATGCGCGGAACGGCCGCACCGCTGTCGTCGTCGAAGATGGAGCGCTTGCTCGGCGCGCTCGGTGATGCGGTCGCCGACGGCCACCGCGCGCTCGTATTCTCGCAGTGGACGTCGCTGCTCGATCTCATCGAGCCGCACCTCGAGGCGGCGAAGCATCCGTTCGTGCGTCTCGATGGCTCCACGGTCGATCGCGCCGCGGTCGTCAACGAGTTCCAGGCCGAGAACGGTCCGCCGGTGATGCTGCTCTCGCTCAAGGCGGGCGGCACCGGTCTGAACCTGACCGCCGCCGATCACGTGTTCCTCATGGATCCGTGGTGGAACCCGGCCGTCGAGGATCAGGCCGCCGACCGTACGCACCGCATCGGGCAGGACAAGCCCGTGATGGTCTATCGCATGGTCGCGCGCGACACGGTCGAGGAGCGAATTCTCGAGCTGCAGGATCGCAAGCGCAAGCTGGCCGAGGCCGCGCTGTCCGAGGCCGGTGGCGCGACGGCGATCACGCGCGACGATCTGCTCGCGCTGCTGTCCTAGACGGCCAGCCGTCTGCGATCACCAGCTGATGAGGCCCTGATCGGTATCGCGGCCGCCGATGATCGTGATGTCGAGCTCCTTGGGCTTCTTGCCCTTGGTCACGAGCTTCACGCGGTGCGGGCCCGGCTGGAGTGGGGCGCGCTTCATCGGCGTCTCGCCGAGGCGGACGTTGTCGACGTAGACCGTGGTCTTCGCGCTGGCGTCGATGCTGAAGAAGCCGAACTTCGAGATCGCGACGATGTCATCGCGCGAGATCCCTGGTGCGTCGGGAGGCGGCTCGATCTCCTTGACCGAGGCATCCATCACCGGCGCGACGACCTTCGGCTCGGGCTCGCCCTTGTCCGGGTTCATCACGATGTACGCGGCGACGCCGAGGCCCACGAGCACGAGCATGATCACCAGATTGCGCAGGCTCTTCATCCGCGACGACGACAGGAGGTTCGTGCCGCCGTCGGCCATCCACGCGTCGGCACCGACGTCCTCGCTGAGGTCGAGCACGGCCGCGAGATCGGGAATCGCGACCTTGCCGGTCTGCGATCCGCTCTGCACGATCATCGACGGTACGGAGGACGCCTCGAGGGTGCCGGTCGGCAGGCGCTTTGCCGCCGCCGGGGTGGCGTGCACCATCTCACCGCTGGTCGCGAGCTGCGCCGCGGGGCGCGGGGGAACCGGCGGCGGTGCGATGGGCTTCGTCGTGATCGAGACCGGCGCCGCGTTCGGGTCGTCGGCGGCCTTGAGGATCTCGTCGCGCGACGACATCTCGTCGCTGAAGTCGGTGAACAGCAGGCGCGCGAGATCTGCGCCGGAGGCCGGACCTCCGAGCGTAGACACCGAATTCTTGAGTGCATTTGCGAAACCCTGCGCCGTATCGAAGCGGCCTGCAGGATCTCTCGCCATCGCCTGCACGAGCGCAGCACGCATGCCGGGCGGCAGGTCGGGGCGGCGATCGCGGATATCGGGGATAGGCTCCTCGGTGATCGCCTTGAACGTGAGGAAGTCAGAGTCGCGATGGAACAGGCGCTTGATCGCCAGCATCTCGTACATCACGACGCCGAGCGCGAAGATGTCGCTGCGGCGATCGAGCGGCTTGCCGAGGATCTGCTCGGGGCTCATGTACGCGTTCTTGCCCTTGACCGTGCCGGTGCGCGTGCGCGAGTTGGCGCCGCGCGCCTTCGCGATGCCGAAGTCGAGGACCTTCACGGTGCCGTCGCCGGTGACCATGATGTTCGGCGGCGACACGTCGCGGTGCACGACACCGAGGAGGGCGCCGGTGTTGTCGCGCGCCTCGTGCGCGGAGTGCAGCCCCTCGGCGGCCTGGATGATGATGCCCGCGACGACGCGGTAATCGAGCATCTTCCCCGCCTTCGAGAGCTTGGTCATCATGCGCGACAGCGGCACCCCATGCAGGTACTCCATCGCGATGAACCACGTGCCCGCGAACTGACCGAACGAGAGGACGTTGCAGACGTTCTTGTGGACGAGCTTGCTCGCGAGATCCGCCTCGTCGCGGAACATCGTGACGAAGTGATCGTCTTCGGCGAGGTGCGGCAGGATGCGCTTGAGCACCATGACGTCCTTGCTTCCGCCCTGCGACGTCGTCGGACGCGCGAGATAGATCTCCGCCATGCCGCCGGTCGCGAGCTTTGCGAGCAGCTGATAGCTGCCGAAATCTCTCGCGTCGCGTGGGACTAACGTCCCCGCCGGAATCGTCACGCTACCTATTATGCCCGAGGAATATCCGGGCGTTAAGCCCGAGAGGCGCAAGGAGTGCGGTTTAGTCAGGACTCTGTCATGAAACAGCGCACTTCCTTTGCAACGCTGCTGTAACGCTGACGATATCGGCGCTACGACGGGCACGCCGCGGGGGCACACTAAGCGCCATGCAGGCCGCAGTACCCGCCCGGACCAGTCCCGCCGAAGGGCGGGGCGAAGAGTGGATCGATAGGCCGCGGTGGTTTCAGAACCTACCGTTCTGGGGCGTTCACGTGGCCGCGGTTGCCGGCGCGATCTCCGTCGGCTGGAGCTGGTCGGCGTTCTGGTGGCTGTTCGGCGGTTACACGGTTCGCATGTTCGCGATCACCGCGGGCTATCACCGCTACTTTTCGCACCGCACGTACAAGACCAGCCGCTGGTTTCAGTTCGTGCTCGCGATCCTCGGCCTGACCAGCGCGCAGCAGGGACCGCTGTGGTGGGCGGCGCATCACCGCAATCACCACAAGTACAGCGACGAGCCCGAGGACATCCACTCGCCCCGGCAGCGTGGCTTCGTGTGGTCGCACATGCAGTGGTTCCTCTCGAGCCGCCACAAGAAGACGGACTACGACCGCATCAAGGACTTCGCGAAGTACCCCGAGCTCCGCGTGCTGAACAACCACGACATGCTGTTCGTGATCGCGCTCGGCTTCGTCACGTACTTCGCGTTTGGCGCCGTCGCGCTGTTCTGGGGCTTCTTTTTGCCCATCGTCCTCGCGTGGCACATCACGTTCTGCATCAACTCGCTCGCTCACGTGTGGGGTACGCGCCGCTACGAGACGAGCGATGACTCGCGCAACAACCCCGCGCTCGCGCTACTCGCATTTGGCGAGGGCTGGCACAACAACCATCACCACTACCAGCGCTCGGCCCGTCAGGGTTTCTTCTGGTGGGAGGTCGACATCAGCTACTACGTGCTCAAGATCCTCGAGGTCGCGCGCATCGTGTGGGACGTCGAGGGCGTGCCCCGCCACGTGCGCGATCAGGTCGAGGCGCCCGAGCGCGAGCGCGTCGCAGGGTCAGCCGCGTAGCTACGCAGCGATCGGCGGCGGCTTCACGATGTAGTCGAAGTAGCCGCTTGGCTCGCCCGACTTGCCGTCCATCGCAGCGCGCGCGACGTTGAACATCTCGCGCGCGGTCACGTAGTGCAGCTTCCAGCCCTGCTTGACGTGATCCTGCAGCGCCGTGTGGAGCGCCCGGCCACCGTCGCCGAGTAGCGAGTCCGCGGTCTTCTCGATCGCACCGTGGGTGTGAACCTTCACGAACACCCACTCGGGGCGGCCCTCGATGTGAATGCCCTGGTCGATCCAGGTCTTCACACGCTCGGCATTCGGCGGGTCATTGCCGGTGAGCGCACCGTTCTCGAGCCGCATGCCGAAGTTGCCTTTGCGCGCGAGTGCGAGCGGCCCCGTGATCATCAGCAGCCGGTCGTCGTACTTCGCGCCGACCTTCGCGCGCTCGCCGTTCTCGTAGCTGCGCCGCTGCGTGAGGTCGCCGACCGGCCAGTAGATCTGATTGACCTTGTCGGGCTGACACGGATCCGGAGCAGACGGGAACGTCAGATCGACGTAGCAGCCGAGCTTCTTCAGCATCACGAGCTCGTCATCGACACCGCACCACTTCCCATCAGGACGCCCGTTCGCGAGGCTCCAGTTGCCGTGGATGAACGCCCAGTCGTACTTGGCGCCATTCGCGTGATCGCGGCGTGACAGGTGGCCGTGCTGGGCAAACGTGTCGAGGTGCTCCTCGATGCGCGGCGCCAGCGTGTGTGCCGTGTCGTTGTCGTGATGGAGGTGAAACTCGACCTCACCGAAGCCTCTTTTTGCGAGCTTCGCGAGCTGATCGAGGTAGTGCGGCTGGTACTCCTCGCCCGGGAAGAAGAAGCCGTGGCGCGGTGGCCGACCCTCCGCGTCGCGGAACTCGCCCAGAGCCGGATAGCGCTCAGCCCAGGCGTCTACGCGCTTCACACCGACATCGATGGGCGCCTTCCCGTGTAGCGGTTCGTAGTGGTCACAGAGCGCGAACAGCAGATGACGCGGTTCGCTGGAGTGTGGCGTCCGCGCACGCCGCACGAGGTGACGAGCGTAATCGGGCAGCCACTGATGGAGGTTCTTTTTGCGTAGACGGGACAGCACGTGTTCTCGATGTTAAACAGAGTTCGTCTTATGGATCTCTACGGTCCGCTGCTAGCGAAAGCGTTGTACCCAGCGTTCGAAGCAGCACGTGGCAGGCCAACTCTGCCGCTGCTTCGATTCTTACAGACCACAGAGCGCTGGTCGCTCGATCAGCTCCGCGATCTGCAGGCGGGAATGCTGCGTCGGCTGGTGCGCCATGCCTACCAGCACACCGCGTACTACCGCGAGGTGATGGACGAGCGTGGCATCCGACCCGAAGATATCGAGTCGGTCGACGAGCTCGCCAAGTTTCCGCTGCTCGATCGCGACCTCGTGCGCGCGACGATGAACACGCGGCTCGCCGGTGCCGGACCGAAAGTCGCGATCAAGAAGTCGACGAGCGGTACGACCGGAGAGCCGGTGGTCGTCTGGTACAACCACGAGTCACGGCACTGGCGCGACGCGACCCGTCTGCGTGGTTACGGCTGGGCCGGCTACGCGATCGGCAAGCGCACGATGCACTACTGGGGCGCGGGACCCGCCGCTCCGACGTGGTTCAAGCGCAAGAAGATCGTGCTCGACCACCTCGTCAAGCGCGATCTGTTCATCGACTGCACACCGCGCGGCGAGGAGGCGTTGACGACCGCCGTCCATCAGCTGCGAAAGTTTCAGCCCGAGTGCATGGTCGCGTACGCGGCTGGTGCCGCGGCGCTCGCGAAGTTCGTCAACGCGAACAAGCTGCGCGACTGGAAAGACATCCCGGTGATCGTCGGTGCGGAGCGACTGTGGCCGCAGGATCGCGATGCGATCCAGGAGGCGTTCGGTCCTGCATTCGAGACCTACGGCTGCCGCGAGGTGATGCTGATGTCGTCGGAGTGCGAGTACCACTCGGGCATGCACACGTCGATGGAGACCATGATCGTGGAGGTCGTGGTGCGCCAGCCCGACGGCACCACGCGTGCGGCGCGCCCCGGCGAATCCGGCGAGGTGCTGATCACAGACCTCCACAACCTCGCGTGCCCGATGATCCGTTACGTCAACGGCGACATGGCAGTCGCGCACGAGCCGACCGTCTGTGAGTGCGGGCGTTCGCTCATGAAGATCGGCCCGATCGAAGGCCGCACCACCGAGACGCTGCGCGATGGCCGCGGCAATGCGGTCGGTGGCCTCGTGTTCAACATCCTGTTCGGTGTGATGGACCAGGTCGCGAAGAAGTTCCAGGTCGTGCAACGGCTCGACGGCAGCGTCGTGATGAAGATCGTGCCGCAAGCCGGGCCGCGCCTGCCGGACGTGAACCACAAGGCGATTCACGCGTTCGCGGACAAGTACCTGCCCGGTGCGCCGTTCGCGATCGAGTACGTCGAGGACATCCCGCTCACGTCAGCGGGCAAGCGAAAGGTAGTCGTCGTCGAACGACCCGCATGACAGACCTCTACGGACAGCTGCTCGCCAAGGCGTTGTTCCCCGCGTTCGAAGCCGCACGCGGGCGACCGACCGTGCCGCTCCTGCGCTATCTGGAGGAGACGTCCATGTGGTCGGGCGAGCAGCTGCGCGAGGTGCAGACCGGCTTGCTGCGGAGGCTGTTGCGTCACGCGTACAACCACACCGCGTACTACCGGCGCGTGCTGGACGCACGCGGGTTGCGCGCCGAAGATTTCGCGACGCCGACGGACGTAGTCCGCCTGCCGTTGCTCGATCGCCCGACGCTGCGCGCGACGATGCTCGAGCGAACCGCGAAGGCGCCGCCGGCAGCGGTGATCCGCAAGGTCACGAGCGGTAGCTCGGGGCAACCTGTCGAGGTTCTCTACAATGCGGAGTCGCGTCACTGGCGCGATGCGATCCGCTGGCGCGGCTACGGCTGGGGTGGCTACAAGATCGGCATGCGCGCGCTCCACTACTGGGGCTTCGTGCCGCAAGCAGGCACCACGTGGTGGAAGAAGACCAAGGTCTCCGCCGATCGCATGTTCAAGCGCGACCTCTACCTCGACTGCACGCCGCGTAGTCCCGAGGCGCTGACCGAGGTGGTCAATCACATCCGCCGGTTCAAGCCGCAGGTCATCATCGCGTACGCGAGCGGTGCCGGCGCGCTCGCGCGGTTCATCAACGATCGCGGGCTGCGCGACTGGGCGAACATCCCGGTGCTCACCGGCGCCGAGGGCCTGTTGCCGCACGACCGCCACGAGATCGTGCGCGCGTTTGGTGATGCCTTCGATACCTACGGCTGCCGCGAGGTGATGCTGATGGGATCGGAATGCTCGGCGCATGCAGGCATGCACACCTCGATGGAGAACCTCATCGTCGAGGTCGTGGTGCGCCAGCCCGACGGCACCACACGTGCGGCGCGGCCTGGCGAGGTCGGCGAGGTCGTGATCACCGACCTGCACAATCTCGCATGTCCAATGATCCGTTACGTCAACGGCGACCTCGCGGTGGCCGGGGAGGACGAGCGCTGCGCGTGCGGTCGCGGGCTGTCGCGCATTCGCGAGATCCAGGGCCGCGTCACCGAGACGATGTACGACGGCCAGGGCAACGCGGTCGGCGGCCTCGTGTTCAACATCCTGTTCTCGACCATCGGCCACGTCGCTCGCAGCTTCCAGGTCCATCAGCACGAGGACGGCAGCGTCGTCTTCAAGGTCGTGCCGTTCAAGGGCCGGTCCCTGCCGGGCACCGAGGAACAGATCCTGCGCGCGCATGCCGCGCGCTACCTGCCTGGAGCGAAGTTCTCGATCGAGGTCGTCGACGAGATTCCGCTATCCTCCGCCGGAAAGCGCCGCGTCGTCGTCTGCGACTGGAAACCAAGTAAACTGCACGCGTGACACGCGTGCCCTTGGTCGTCGTGACCGGCTTCCTCGGAGCTGGCAAGACGACACTCGTCAACACGCTCCTCGCGAGTCGTGCGGCGCGCAAGGCGACGACCAAGCTCGGCGTCATCGTGAACGAGCTCGGCGCGGTCGGCATCGATGGCGCGCTCCTCGGAACGGATGCCGCGCGCCAGGTCGAGCTGCCCGGCGGCTGCGTGTGTTGCGTGCTCGGGCCCGAGCTCGACCAGACGCTGCTCGAGCTCGTGCGTAATAACCCGCATCTCGAAGCGATCGTGCTCGAGACCTCCGGTGTCAGCGAGCCGCTGCCGATCGCGTGGGCGGTGCGGCGCGAACCGGTCGCGTCTGTCGTCCGGCTTGCCGCGGTGGTCACGCTCGTCGACGCGATGAATTTCCGAGGGTCCCGTGGCGTGAGTGTCTCGGTGGACTCGCAGGTCGCATACGCGGACGTGTTGCTCGTTACCAAGGCCGAGCTCGCCGGCGACGCGGACACGGCGGCCACGCTCGCCGCCACGCAGGCGCTCGCACCGAAGGCCCTCGTTCGTGTGGGCTCGACGGTAGATCACGTCGCGTGGCTCGAGCAGATCCTCGCGGATCCGTCGCTGGAGGCACCCGAACGGGCGGGCGACGACGGTGGCCATGACCATGCGGGCCATGACCACGCGGATGGCCACTGTCGGGCTGCCGACAGCCATGCACACGGCATCGACAGCGTGATCGTCGAAGTCGGCCAGCCTGTCGACGTCGAGGAGCTCGAGGACCAGCTCGCCGAGCTGCCCGCCAACTACTTGAGGATCAAAGGGATCGTTCGCGGGGTCGATGGGGGATGGACTGCGATCCACCGCGTCGGGCTGCGGGTGTCGTCGGAGCCGTTCGCGGGCGAACCCGACGAAATGCTTGGCAAGGATGGGCGCCTCGTCGCGCTCGGAACCGGCCTATCGCGCGAGAAACTGGCGGAATCGCTGGCTGCGGCGTGCCTCTCGAGAGGCTGAGCGATACCGTCAGCGGCATCCAGCTTGCTAGGTAGCTCGTACATCATGGTGGGTCGGTTCACGCTCGTGCTCTCGTTGGTCGCGGCTCTCGCCGCGTGCGGGCGAGACAAGATTGCGGTGAGGCAGGGATCCACCGAGGACTACCAGCACGCCGCGCTGGTCGCTGCGGTCGACAAGTTCGTCAAGGCGAACCGCACCCCCGAGGCCTACGCCGAGCTGTCGCAGACGGTCAGTGCACTGCGTCCGCAGATGGACCGCGCGGTCGGCAAGGAAGCCGAGCTCCGCGCGATCGTACTCGCGCTCGGGCCGGTGCAGCAGCAGCAGAGCAAGTCGATGCGCGAGCGAATCAACACGCTGGCACTCACCGTGTGGCCAACGCTCCTTGCGCCCGAGATCGCTGCAGACACCCCGCTCGTCGTCCGCGATCCGCGCGCCGGTGAGCTCGCGCCCAAGCCGGGTGAAGATCCGGACCAGTACATCATCCGCCTGTGCAGCGAGCCGCTCGCGCGCCAGTGCAAGCGTGTCGTCCCCGAGCTCCAGGGCGAGATCGTCGAGCAGCTCGCAATCCGTCGCGCGACCGAGCGTGCACGCAATGCGGTCGCAGGCTGTATCGCGTGCGACTCCGATGTCGATCCGGGTTGGGACGATGCGGTTCACGCGTGGGAGAGCCTCGATCGCAACGCGACCGACAAGGTCGTCGATACCGAGCGCCGCGCCGAGCCCGACAACTGGCCGGTCTCGGGCAGCGCTGCCGAGGACGATCCAGGCCTGCCCGAAGCGCAGCTCTCGAAGCGTGGCGAGCTGATCGTCGGCGGCCGCGCCTACGGTCCAAACCAGCAACGCATCGACGTGCTCCGCGAGCTGCGGGGTACCGGTGAGCTCATCGCACTTCATCTCCACCCGGACACCACGCTCGCGCAAGCACGCGCGGTGCTTGTCGATGCTCGCAAGGCCGGCGCGAAGCGCGTCGCTGTCGTCGCACGCGAGCCGTTCTATCCGTATCACCGCAAGGTCTACTGGGTCGCCGACGGCTACGGCCTGCGCGCGAACCTACGTCCCACGGATTCGCTGCAGCTGCTGCTTCACGCGATCGACGAGGTCGCCGGCCCCGGCACCGTCGCTCGTGTGGACTGAACGCGACCAGCGCGAGCGGCGGCGGCTCGGTAAGCATCTGCGCGAGCTCGCCGAGCAGCATCAGCTGCCCGAGGCTCGCGTCGTTATCCGCTAGACTGGTCGGGTGGAGGAACGCGAGCCGCTCGAGCGTCAGCGGGCAATCGCAGCGCGGAGGTTGAGCCGCGGCCTCATGGCGGTCGTGTCGGTGCCGATCGTGGTGCTGATGGCGATTTTGCTGAACACGTACGCGGACAGCGAGACCGTCTACCTGATCACCGTGGTCAACACGGTCATCTATTCGCTCGGTGCCGGTACTGCGGGAATCCTCATGGTCAAGTCAGGCGCAGCAAGCAGGCACCGCGCCGAGGTGCAGCTGCGTGACTTCGACGAGCGGCATCAGTTGCCCGAAGCCCGCGTCGTGATCCGATGATCGCTAGACGCTCGGCAGTTCCGGAAGCGCGGTCGTCAGGAAGTCGCGCGTGCGGTCCCAGGCGATTTCGGCTTCGATCGCGTCGGCGTCGGTGCCCGGGTCGATCGCGAATCGCTCGTTGGCGGTCGGATACGACCAGTCGAAGATCTGCACGCGGCCCGGGCGTGCCTCCTCGTGCAATCGCTCCACCTCGTCCGCCGTCATTGCGCTGCCCTGTTCTGCGCGATGGATCAGGATCTGCGCACGCATCCGCGCGTAATGCGGACGCGCGGCCGGGACGCGCACGTCGAACAGCACGATGCCATCAAGCTGCGGCAGAACCGTGGCTGCCTCGAGCAACAGTGTCGCCGCTGGACCGACGGCGATTGCACCGATCCCGCCGAACGCCTGTCGTTTCAGCTCGAGGATGGCCTCGCCGACGTCATCGATCGTCGCGGCATGTGGAGGCGCGTGCGTCGCGTAACCGAACTGTTGGAGATCCGCCTCGAATCGTTCTCGCACCCCGGGCCCGAGCAACAAGACCCCGTTCATGTTCGTTCCAGCTCCTTGAGCGCGTCGCGCGCCATGTCTGCGAGCTCGCCGACGCCGCCCGTGAGCGTCAACACTCGCTCGAGGCACACACGTGCGTCGCCAATCGGCAGAGCCGCCTTGTGGATGTAGCGGGCCTCGTTGAAAGCGAGCGTGGCCGATGCCGCGCGGGCTCCGGGATCGAGCTTCGCGAGCAGCGGCTGGATCTGGAGGAGCGAGTCCGGCGTGCCGTGCGCGACCAGGAGCGAGAGCGCGTTGGTCGCGGCGTCGCTGCGCATCGGATCCGCCGCGATCGCTTGCGCATAGCGATCGACAGCGAGCTCGCGCTTGCGGGCGTGCTCCGCGAGCAGCCCCTCGATGAAGTAGAGGTCCGCGCGCTCGGCCAGGGTCAGCTCCCGCTGGGCGAGGCTTTGCGCAAGTGCGCTCGCTTCTGCGTAGCGCTCGATGTCGATGAAGGCCCTGGCCACGACGAGCTGCGAGCGTGGACCGCGTCGGGCGGCGTTCGCGGCGAGGTCACGCACGCACTTGTCTGATGCAGCATCGACGCGGGGCCGTGGGAACACGCCTGCGGCGAGCTGTGTCAGCTGAATCGCGGCGAGGTCGAGCGCGATCGCGACCTCCGGCGGCGGCTCGCCCTGTCGAGACAGGTTGAGTGCGGAGAGCGCGCCGACCCATTTGCCGATCTCCGCGAACATCTCGATCATGTTGTGGATCGGCCTCAGGTCCGTCGCATCGAGATCAAAGGCGCGTGCGTAGGAGGTCATCGCCGCACCGTGGTCGCCGACGCGAAACGAGGCTGCCGCGAAGTTCAGGTGCGCCTCGCGATGGTCGGGGTGCTCCTCGATAACAGCGTGCAGCAGCTCGCGCGCTTCGACGTAGCGCTCGGCGCCGAGAAAGATCGTGGCGACCGACGTGCGAATATCGGGCGATGCATCCGCGGTGAGCGCCCCGAGCGCTGTGGCGACTGCCAGGTCGCGGCGGCCACCAAACAGGTACAGCGTCGCGATCTGGAGTGTTACCCCGGTCGCGTCGCTCGGCGGTGCATCGTGCGCGCTGCGTGCGATGTTGGCGATTGCGGGGTTGGTTGATTCGATCGCGGCTGCGAGCTCGCGGGCAGCGCTCACGTCATTGGCTGCGAGCAAGCCCGCAAGGCGTTCCACGTCATTCGGCATGATGAGTCGGCGTGCGCGACCGCTCAATCGAACGGATTGATCGCGCTGAGGACGCTACCGCCACCACGATAGAGCCAGCCGCCGGTCTCCGCCATATTGCGCCAGGCTTGCTGTGCAGCATCACGACCCATTCGCATGATGCGCTGCCCACGGGCGATCTCCGCCTGGATCTGGGCAAACACGCGCTGGGGGAGGGGCCCCCATTGAAAGCCCATCGCGTTTCGATTGAGCGTGCCGTTGCGCCACGCGATGCCGGTGACCCTGCCGATCTCGCACCTGGCGATCGTGAAGCGCTTGTCGATGATGCCACCACCGAGCTTCACGCCGATGTTGAACGACGTCTCGAGCCCGATGTAGCCCTCGAGACTCCAGTTATCGGGACGCCGTCCTGCCGGACGCTGCGAGCCCTGGTTACCTGCCTGGCCCCCGGGCGCACGACCGCGCTCGTACGCGAAGCGACCGGTCGCTTGCGCTTCGAGGTTGGCGTAGATTTCGGCCACGTTCGGAACGCCGTACGACAGCTCCGCTGCGACCGTGCCGTTCACGGCGACGTTGGCCGTGACGGTGTTGTTACGCCAGTCGACGCCGCCGCCCACCTGGACGCCGACGGTGGGCGAGACGGACATGAACATGCCGGGCACGGCCGCGATCGGGATGGGGCCGATGCCGCGTCCTTGCCACAGCCGGTAGCTGCCAGACTGCTCGAGGCCCGTCGGCGAGAAGCTCATGCCCGACGAGAACGGCGACGACAGCGCGGGACGCTGACCGGGCTGCTTCTTGCCCTTGCCGCCGGCCGCCTTGCGCGGATCGCGATCGAGCGCGGCTTTCGCTGACCTGCCGGCGGCGACTGCGGCCTCGACACGCTCCGCCTCCGCCTCACCCGCCGTGTCGACCCCGCCGCTACCGCCGGCCGCCTTGGCGTCGCGGCCAGTTTGCTGCAGTACGTGGACAACCTCGTGCGTGACGAGCGACTTCTCGGGATCCTGCGAGGCAAACGCGACGCGGTTGCCAGAGGCAAATCCGGTCGAGCCCAGCTTCTCATTCGCCTGGCCGGCGTTTTCGTCGGTGTACGCTTCGACGTCGTCGAGCGAGATACCGAACTCCTGTTCGAGCTGCTTGAGATATGGCAGCGCGCGCGGCGTACCGGAGAAGCCTCGCTCCGCGACGTCGGTCGGATTCTCGGCGCCCTCGACGGGCTGGGTCGCCTCGTTGCCTTCGAGCGAGCCGATATCGCCGAACCCACCCTCGCTACCGCCACCTCCGCCGCCGCCTCCAGACGGCTCGATCGAGATCTCTGCACCTGCGTCGCTGAAGTCGCCGAGTGCGGCGAGCAGGCTCGGTGCGTACCCGCCGGCCATTGCCCCGCCGGCTGCACCGTCGTTGTTGACGCGCATGCCAGGTGAGAACTGGTCGGGGTCGCCGCTGGCCTCTCTGGACCCGTTACGGTATTCGCGATCGAACGCCACTGTGACCATAATACGCCAGTCCGGGCCAACTCTCCCTCTCGATCTGGCGGATGGCCACGTGGAGTAAGACCCATGGTCTCGCGTACTTGCCGGAGCCGCCGCCTTAGCCCGAGCCGTCTCCCTGGGTGCTGCGCTCGCGATGCGCGAAGGTCGCCTTCGCATAGTCCCGATGGAGCTCCGCCATCACATCGCGCGAGATCTCTTTCGGGCACACGGCCTCGCACTCGTAGTGGTTCGAGTAGTTGCCGAAGCCGGCTGCATCCATCGCGGTCACCATCGCCTTGGTGCGGTGGAGGCGCTCGGGCTGGCCCTGCGGGAGGTTGTGCAGGTGCGATAGCTTTGCGGCGACGTAGAGCATCGCGGAGCCGTTGGGGCACGCAGCGACGCAGGCGCCGCAGCCGATGCAGGCCGCCGCATCCATCGCGCGCTCGGCTGACTCTTTCGGGATCGGGATGTTGTTGGCGTCGGGCGCCGAGCCGGCGTTGACGCTGATGTAGCCACCGGCGGCGATGACGCGATCGAACGCCGTGCGATCGACGCACAGATCCTTGATCACCGGGAATGCGGCGGCGCGCCACGGCTCGATCCAGATCTCGTCGCCACTGGTGAAGAAGCGCATGTGCAGCTGGCACGCAGTGGTCGCGCGTCGCCCGCCGTGCGCCTTGCCGTTGATCATCAGCGAGCACGTGCCGCAGATACCCTCACGACAGTCGTGATCGAACGCGACCGGCTCCTCGCCCTTGGCGTCGAGCTGTTCGTTGAGGATGTCGAGCATCTCGAGGAACGACGCGTGCGTCGAGACCTTGGTGACCTTGTAGGTCACGAACGCGCCCTTGGTCCTGGCGTTCTTCTGGCGCCAGATGTGGAGGGTCAGGTCGAGGTCGCTCATCGATAGCTCCGCGTCGCGAGTTTCACGTTCTCGAACGCGAGTTGCTCGACGTGACGCTTCGGGGTCTCCGCGTGCTCCCAGACCGCAACGTGGCAGAAGTTGTCGTCGTCGCGCTTGGCCTCGCCATCGACCTGATGTTCGGTGCGGAAGTGGCCACCGCAGCTCTCCTCGCGCACGAGAGCGTCCTTGCACATCAGCTCGGCGAACTCGAGGAAGTCGGCGACGCGACCGGCCTTCTCGACGGACTGATTGAACGAGTCGCGCTCGCCGAGCACGCTGACGTCGGCCCAGAACTCCTCGCGCAGCTTCGGGATCGCCTCGAGCGCGCGCCCGAGCGACTCCTTGTTGCGCGCCATGCCGCAGCCTTCCCACATGATGTTGCCGAGCTCCTTGTGGAACGAGTCGACCGAGCGCTTGCCGCTCGCGCCAAGCAGCTTGTCGAGGCGCGCACGAACCTCGGTCTCGACGGCACCGAACGCGGTGCTCGTGGGATCAGCGAGCGATGCCGACTGGATACCGGCGAGGTAATTGCCGAGCGTGTGCGACACGATGAAGTAGCCATCGGCGAGCCCCTGCATCAGCGCGCTCGCGCCGAGGCGGTTCGCGCCGTGGTCGGAGAAGTTCGCCTCGCCGAGGCAGAACAGGCCGGGAATCGTGGTCTGCAGGTGATAGTCGACCCACAGGCCGCCCATCGTGTAGTGGACCGCCGGGTAGATGCGCATCGGCACGCGATACGGATTCTCGCCGGTGATCCGCTCGTACATATCGAACAGGTTTCCGTACTTCTCGTTGATGCGCGCTTCGCTGTCACGCTTGATCGCATCGCGGAAGTCCAGGTACACGCCGCGGCCGCCGGGCCCGATGCCGCGCCCGTCGTCGCACTGTTCCTTGGCGGCGCGGCTCGCGATGTCGCGCGGCGACAGGTTGCCGAAGCTCGGATACTTGCGCTCCAGGTAGTAGTCGCGATCGGCGTCGGAGATCTGGTCTGGATGCTTGGCGACATCGTCGGGGCTCTTGGGCACCCACACGCGGCCGTCGTTGCGCAGCGACTCCGACATCAGCGTCAGCTTGCTCTGGTAGTCGCCCGAGACCGGAATGCACGTCGGATGGATCTGCGTGAAGCATGGGTTGGCAAACGCGGCGCCACGCTTGTACGCGCGATACGTCGAGGTGACGTTGCTGCCCTTGGCGTTCGTCGACAGGTAGAACACGTTGCCGTAGCCGCCGGTGGCGAGGATCACCGCGTGCGCGGCGTGCGAGCTGATCGCGCCGGTGACCAGGTCGCGCACCACGATACCGGCGGCGCGGCCGGTCGCAGGATCGACGACGAGATCGAGCATCTCGGTGCGCGGGAACATCTTCACCTTGCCGGTGCCGACCTGGCGCTCGAGCGCGCTGTACACGCCGAGCAGCAGCTGCTGGCCGGTCTGCCCGCGCGCATAGAACGTGCGCGACACCTGGGCGCCGCCAAAGCTGCGGTTCGCGAGCGTGCCGCCGTACTCGCGCGCGAACGGCACGCCCATCGCGGTGCATTGATCGATGATGTCGACCGAGACCTCGGCGAGGCGATGAACATTCGCTTCGCGCGAGCGGAAGTCGCCGCCCTTGACGGTGTCGTAGAACAGTCGATGAATCGAGTCGCCGTCGTTCTGATAGTTCTTCGCGGCGTTGATGCCGCCCTGCGCAGCGATCGAGTGCGCGCGGCGCGGCGAGTCCTGGAAGCAAAAGCAAGCGACGTCGTATCCGAGCTCGGCGAGCGTGGCTGCGGCGGCACCGCCGGCGAGACCGCTACCGACGACGATCACCTTGTACTTGCGCCGGTTCGCCGGGTTGACGAGACGCATCTCGAACTTGGAGTTCGTCCACTTCCGCTCGATCGGCCCCGATGGCGTGCGCGCGTCGAGCTTCATCGCAGGATCCCCGCGATCACCGCGGTCGGCGGAGCCATGTAGCCAACGAACAAGATCGCCGCGATCGCCGTGCCCATGCGGTCCGTCGGATAGTTGGGATGGCGCAGCCCCAGCGACTGCAGCCACGCTGACCCGCCGTGACCGAGGTGGAGCGCGAGCAGCGCGATGCCGACGAGGTACACGATGTAGAGCAACCCGTTGCGGAACGCGAATACGAACATCGTGTAGGCATCGCCGGGATGCGTCGGCGCGAGCGTGAAGTGATAGATGTGGAAGATCAAAAACGCGAGCACGACGATACCGGTGAGCGCCATCGAGCGACCGGCGCGGCTCGCACGCATCGGCCGATAGAGCGCGTACTGGACCGGACGCGCGGCACGATTGCGAGCGACGAGGCCAAGCGCGAGCACGACGTGGAGTGCGAGCAGACCGAGCAGACCGAATCGCACCGGCCACTTCACCTCCCACAGGCTCTGCAGAAACGCCGCGTACTTGTTGTACATGGCCGGCCCACCGAACATCTGTAAATGCCCGACCATGTGGACGATCGCGAACAGCAACAGCAGCAGGCCGGTCACGGCCATCACGTGCTTGGCGCCAATGGACGAACGGAGGTAGCGAACGAGCCAGCTCACGGGGATTGGATGCCACCACAAGTCGCAGCGGTGCACTACAGTTCCAGCGGAGAATCGGCGGCTTACGCCACGCGATGGAGCAGCGGCTCGCCGCGCGAGACGCGATCGATGTTCGCGATCACCACGTCGGTGATGCGGGCGAACGCCTCCTCTGTCGATCCCGCAATGTGCGGAGACGCGACCACGCGCGGATCGAGGTAGAGCGGGTCTTGCGGCTCCGGCGGCTCGTGCCAGTGCACGTCGAGCGCGACCCCGCCGAGCCGGCCGGCAGCGAGCGCGGCGACCAGTGCATCGCGGTCAATCACATCACCGCGCGAGACATTGATGACGAACGCGCCTGGGCGCATCGCGGCGAAGGCAGCTGCATCGACGAGACCGCGCGTCGCGTCGTCGAGCGGGCAGTGGATGCTGATCGCATCGCAGCTGCCGAAGAACGCGCTGCGCTCGCTCGCGGTTGCGCCCCGACCGAGTGATCGGATCGTCATGCCGAGTGCTCGCGCGCGATCGGCGAATGCCGTCCCCGAACGGCCCATGCCGATGATGCCGAGCGTGCGACCGGCGAGCTCGATCCCGAGCGGGACACCGACCTCGCGTGCGGCGAATGCACGAGCCGCGCGGGGTGCGCGTCGCGCGAGCGAGAGCAGCAGAAATAGCGCGTGCTCGGCGACCGAGATGTGATTGGTCCCCGGCGCGTTGCAGACGGGAATGCGGCGAGCGCGCGCAGCCTCGAGCGCGATCCTCTCGGTGCCCGCAGCGGGTTGCTGGATCAACACGAGGCGGGCTGCGGCCGCGATCACGTCGGGCGTGATCGGCGCGTTCGAGGGGAGCAGCACGTCGATCTCTCGCACCGCATCGACGAGCGGCTGCGCGCGATCCCAGACAAGGACCGACGCGCCTTCACCGAGTCGTGCCGAAATGTGCTCGACGATGGGTAGCCAGCCCGATCCGCAGAACAGGACACGGCGCGGGGTTTGCTGTTGGTGCACGTCCATGCTCTTCGTGCGCACAACATGCCGAAACGACACGTCGCCTGCAACCTGGATGTTGCACAGCATCGTGCTCGCTGCGGGGGCATTGGTCACCGGCTGCACCGAGCCCGACCTCGAGTACAGCCAGGTCGAGTCGTACGCGACGGTTCAGACGTACGTCACGACGAGCTGCTCGACCGCCGTCGTGATCGGTCTGTCCAAGCAGATCGCAGATGAAGTCGGCTGCGTGAACCCGACGGGCCTCGTCAAGTTCACCGCCGGCGGCAACCTGCAGATCACGAGCAACGCGGTGCTGCCCTATCTCTCGGCCCAGGGCGCGCAAGATCTGAAGGACGTCGCGCAGGGCCGCATCGTTCAGGTCAACAGCGCGTTCCGCACGGTCGCGCAGCAGTATCTGCTGTATCGCTGGAACCAGCTCGGTCGCTGCGGCATCACCGCGGCGGCGACACCGGGTAGCTCCAACCACGAGAGCGGTCGCGCGCTCGATCTCAACAACTACTCGTCGCTGATCGGTGCGATGGGCGCGCAGGGTTGGGCTCACACCGTGCCGGGCGATCCGGTTCACTTCGATCACCTGTCGTCGCCGGACATCCGTGGCCGCGATGTCGCTGCGTTCCAGCGCCTGTGGAACCGCAACCATCCCGACGACCTGATCGCCGAGGACGGCTCGTACGGCCCGGCGACGGAGGCGCGCCTGCGCATGGCGCCTTCGGAGGGCTTCCCGATCGGCCCGACGTGCCTCGGCACGCGTGACCTCGACGTGGTCTCGATCAACGGTCCGGATCGCGTCGCGCCGATGCAGCGCATCCATTACTCGATGACGCTCAAGAACTCGGGCACCGCATTGTGGCCGAGCACCACCAAGCTGCGGCTCGCGATGGGAACCGAGAGCTCACTCTACGACGCGAGCTGGACGTCTGCGACCGTGGTCGCCACGCTGGGCGCCTCGATCGAAGCCGGCAAGACCGGTACCGTCGACTTCGACGTGATGACGCCGGCCTCCGACACCGAGCTGCCGGTGTTCCAGGAGCTCGTGCTCGACGACGGCGGTACCAAGTTTGGCGACATCCAGCTCGCCATGACCGTGGTCCCTGGCCTCGATCCCGACGGTGAGAGCAGCGATGGCTCCGAGGACGTGCAGGACATCCAGGGTGGCTGCAACGCCGGCGGCGCCACCGGCGGCTGGCTGATGCTATTCGCGCTCGGGCTTTTCGTGCGGAAACGTCAGCGCGGGAAGAACGCGTAGACGACCACCTCGATCGACCCATCGGCCAGGTTCGCGGGAGGCATCGGCATCCACTGCGCGAACGGCTCCTCGCGATCATGCTGGGTCATCGCCATGAGCTGCTCGGTCTTCGCGATCGCCTCCTCGGGCGTCTTCGCGACGATCACCGTCTGGCACTTGCGCGTCTTGCAGCGCACGTCGACGCCCGGCACCCAGCTCTTGATCTCGGCGGCCGTCGCTGTGGCCCACGCCGGGTCCTCGGGCTCGGCATCGAAATCGCGCGCAGGCCCTGCGTGCGCCGCTTCGTATGCTTCGATCTCCGCAGCGGGGCGTTTCGTGTCGAGCTTTGGTCGCGTTCCCGCCATGCCGGATGACGGCCGCGACGTCGAGCCTGGGCCGTTGCTGGCAGGCTTCGCGTCGTCACGACACCCGAGCAGGAGCGCGACCGCGATCAGGGACAGTCGGACGGACATGTCGTTCGGGTCTCCGTGCCGCTGCAGCGGAAGTCACCACACTGCTGCACGGGGCAGCCGGTCGTGCAGTCCGACGGGCAGATGTCGCAATCCTCGAGAGGATCACAGCTGTTGTTGCCACAGCGCGGGCTCGAGGTCGTGGCGCAGCTCGCCGCCGAACCCGGCGCACACATCGGGGTGCACACGCTCCAGCAATCCGGGTCCGCGCAGCCGGCGAGTCCGTCGTTGTCGTAGTCCACGTTGGCGAACGTGCACGCCTCCATGGTCACGAAGCTGCGGTAGCGCAGCAGTCGCGTCACGCTCGAGAAATTTCTGCCACCGAAGATGACGGCCTGGTGTCGTGCGGCGTCGTACGCCGTCGCGCCGCGATAGTTCTGGCTTGGTGGATTCGCGACCGGGCGTGGTGTCCACGTCGCATTCCCCGTCGCTGCTCCGTACTCCCACAGATCCTCGCCGCCCGCACCCTGCGTGTTGTTGCCAAACAGGTTCATCTTGCCGAGGTCGGGGTTGAAGTAGAGCGCAGAGCCCTTGCGGCCGATCGGGCCGGCAGCCCCGTTGACCCACGCCGTGCCGTTCCACTCCCACGTATCGGCGAGGTTGTTGCCGGAGACGCCGCCAAACATGATGACCCGCTGTCGGATCGGGTCATAGCCCATCACGTGATTGTGCCGGGCGGCCGGGCCCGTCGCGGTGGACATCGACCACCCCGCCGCAGCGCTCCACACCCAGGTTTGATTGAGCATCGAACGATTTTGGTCGTATCCAGCGAACGTCACGACCGTGTTGTTCGCCGCGTTGTACGCCATCGCGGAGTTCTGCACGCCGGCGCGTCCGGTGGACAGCGGCGACGCGGTCCAGGCCGACCCGTTGTACGAGTAGAGGTCGGCGTAGTAGGCGAAGACGTTCGTGTCCACGTTGTAGCTGTTGCCACCGAACATCTGCACGGTGCGCGTCGACGTGTTGAAGTCGGCCCATTGCCCGCCGCGTACGGTTGGCGGTGTGCTCGCAGCGATCGGGAGCCACTTGCGGCCATCCCACTCCCAGGTGTCATTGAGCCCGTTCGCGCAGTAGAGGCACGATTGACTGCCACCAAACATCACCACCCGACCGCGCGTCGGATCGTAGGCGGCTGCCGCGCGGAAGCGAGGCGGTGGCTGCACAGCGGCTGGAACGGCGGCCCATGTCGTTCCCGTTCGCGTCCACGTCCCGGGATAGATGCAGGTGCCACCGGCCGTCGGGCAACCATAACCGCCGGCAATCAACAGCTGTGAGCGCGCAGCGTCGTACACCATCGCTCCGTACCGGACGTTGCCATAGGCCGTGTCGTTGAGCGGTGTCGGCGCGGTGATCGTGCCCCACGACGTACCGTTCCACTCGTATGTGACGGTCGGCTTCACCCAGAGCACGACCGCCGAGCGGTTCGGATCGTAGGCCATGTACTGGAAGTAATCGCCTGCGACGCTGCTGTGCGTGCCCCTGTTCGTCCAGGTCGCCGTGGTGCCGTTGAACGTCCACAACACGGTGCTGTTGGCACCGCCGCCGTACAGCACCATCTCCTTGCGAACGGCATCGAACGCCATCGAGTGCCCGTAGCGCTGTCCTGGCGTGCCGGTGGTGGTGATCTTCGCCCAGTTGGTGCCGTCCCACTCCCACGTCTCATCGCTGGCGCCCGTGCTGACGAACCCGCCGTAGAGCACGATCTTGTTACGGTTCGGATCGAACTGCATGTGCGTGTAGTAGCGAGCGCTCGGAGCGTTGGTCGGCTGGCGATCGACCCAGTCGTTGCCGTCCCACTCCCAGGTGTCGGCCATGTAGTTGTTGAAGTAGCCGCCAAACAGGATCACGCGCTTGCGAATCGGATCGTAGGCGAGGCCTGGAGCGGTGCGCGAGCCTGGGGTTCTGCGCGGGTTCATCTGCGTCCACGAGACGCCATCGAACTCGTAGGTCGTGCCGGATCGGATCAGCACGACGCGCTTTCGATGCGCGTCGTAAGCCATCTGGATCGAGTTCATGTTCGTCAGGTTGACACCGGTGTTGAGCACGACGGCGTCCTCGGACTTGCAGGCGCTGCAGCCATCGCGGCCACGGAGATTTCCATCATCGCAGGCTTCGCCGACGGTGATGTCGACCACTGCGTTGCCGCAGGTCTCGTTCGACTTGCAGTCAGGGGTGCAGCCGTCGCCGAACGCGAGGTTGCCGTCATCGCAGACCTCACCGTTCGCATTGTCGTTGATGCCGTCACCGCAGCGGCGCAACAAGCAGGTCGGACGACACGTCGCGTTCGGGCTGTTCGAGTTCGCGGCGCCGTTATCGCACTGCTCGTTGAAGTCGACGATGTTGTCGCCGCACGTGGGGAGCGTGCAGTTGTTGTGACAGAAGTCGTTGTTGACCTGATTGCCGTCGTCGCACTTCTCGCCCTTGGCGGTGTCGACGATTCCGTTGGGGCAGGTTTCGAGCGATTTGCAGTCCGACGAGCAGTTGTCGCCCGACGCGGTGTTGCCGTCGTCGCAGACTTCGCCCTTCGTGTTGTCGAAGATGTTGTCGCCGCAGCGCTGCGGCTGGCAGTTGGTGCGGCAGCTGGCGTTGGCGAGGTTGGAGTTCGCGGCACCGGCGTCGCACGCCTCGCCGCGCGTCGTGTCCACCGCGCCGTCACCGCAGCTCGGGAACTGGCAGTTCAGGCGGCAGGGCGCGTTCGCGAGGTTCGAGTTGCTCCCGCCGGCGTCGCACTGCTCACCCTTCGAGACATCGACGATGCCGTTGCCACAGATCTCGGTGGACTTGCAGTCGACCGAGCAGCCATCGTTCGCCACAGCGTTGCCGTCGTCGCAGACCTCCATCGACAGGTTGTCGATGATCGTGTCTCCGCAGCGCCGCAGCTGGCAGTTGGTGCGGCACGCTGCATTCGGCGCAAGCGAGTTCGCCGCGCCGGCGTCACAGGTCTCGCCACGTGTCGTGTCGGTCGCGCTATCGCCACAGCGCGGCAGCTTGCAGTCGGTGCGACACGGCGCGTTCGCGAGGTTCGAGTTCATCGTGCCGGCGTCGCACTGCTCGCCCTTGGCCGTGTCGATGATGCCGTTACCGCAGCTCTCGATCGACTTGCAGTCGGCCGAGCAGTTGTCGCCCGACGTCGTGTTGCCGTCGTCGCAGACCTCGCCGCTGGTGTTGTCGATGATCGAGTCACCACAGCGGCGTGGCTGGCAGTTGGTGCGGCACGCGGCGTTCGGTGACTGCGAGTTCAAGGTGCCGGCATCGCACGCCTCGCCGAGCGTCGTGTCGATCGCGGAGTCGCCGCACCTCGGCAGCTTGCAGTTCGTGCGGCACGCGGCGTTCGCGAGGTTCGAGTTGGCCGCACCGGCGTCGCACTGCTCGCCCTTGGCGGTGTCGATGTAGCTGTTGCCACAGGTCTCGGCGGAGCGACAGTCACCCGAGCAGCCGTCGCCGCTGAGGTAGTTGCCGTCGTCGCACGCTTCCATCATGTCCTTGATGGTGTCGCCACAGCGCGGCAGCTGGCAGCTGGTGCGGCACGCGTCGGCGACGTTGGCGTTCATCATGCCGTCGTCGCACTGCTCGTCGCGCATCGGATCGAGGATGTCGTCGCCACACTTCGGCAGCTTGCATGTGGTGCGGCACATCGAGTCGGGGACGTTCGAGTTGGACGACCCGAGGTCGCACTCCTCGTCGATCGTGTCGAGCACCGCGTTGCCGCACACCTCGAGCGAGCGGCAGTCCGACGAGCAGCCGTCGCCCGACACGATGTTTCCGTCGTCGCAGACCTCGCCACGTGCTGAGTCCATGACGTTGTTGCCACACGCTTCGGTCGACTGGCAGTCGTTGCGGCAACCGTCGTTGCTGTTCGTGTTGCCGTCGTCGCAGACTTCCCCCGCGAGCACGTCGGTGACGTTGTTGCCGCACGTCTCGTCGGACTTGCAGTCACCCGCGCAACCATCGTTCGGGTTGTTATTGTTGTCGTCGCAGATCTCGCCAATGCTCGGATCGGTCACGCCATCGCCGCAACGTGGAAACTGGCAGCTCGGGCGGCATGTCGCGTCAGGTGCGAGCGAGTTCGCGGAGCCTTCGTCGCACGCCTCGTTGAGGGACGTGTCGGTGATGCCGTCGCCGCAACGCGGGTTCTTGCAGTCGGGCTGGCAGGAATCGCCGGGGTCGGCGTTGCCGTCGTCGCACTGCTCACCACTCGCGGGATCGACCGCACCGTTGCCACACGTCTCGTTCGACTGGCAGTCGGCGGAGCAGCCGTCGCCGTTCACCGTGTTGCCGTCGTCGCAGGTCTCGTTCGGGGTGACGAGGAAGTTGCCGCAGCCGATCGGGAGGCAGATCGAGTTGGAGCACGCGCCCTCGATCGTGTTGCTGCGACTGTCGACGTACGTGCATCCGTCGCCGGTCTCCTTGGTCGAGCACTGAGCGAGCTGCGCCGGAAGCGCGCAGCCGCCTTGCCCGTCGCACACGAAGTCCCTTGGACAGTCGACCTCGGGACACTTGGTGAACGAAGGAGAAACGCAGCCGGCGGCGATCATCACCAGCACGGCGCAGCAAAGCCGGAGCCCCATACCCGTCATGGTATCTGGCTTACGTCGAGATTACGCTGTAATCAGGTGTAGGTACGGGAAACCATTAGATGTCTGGTCCAATGCCGACCAGCTGCGTAAGTGCCTTGTCGTCCACGATCCGGCGCGCGATCTGGTAGGTGACGGCGAGCGGCACCCGAAAAAACTGGAGGTGCAACGTGACGGCGGCCCCTGCAGCAAAATGCTCGTCGCGCTGCCGGTCGATAGCCGCGGAGCCGAACAGCTCGAGGTCGAGCTGGCGCAGGAATGCGGCCGGCAGGATCCACAGCGACGCGCGTCCCTCGTCGATGATGATCGGATAGCGCCACGACAGCTCGCCGATCAGCACGCGATCGGTCGTGATCGCGTAGTCCTCGTAGCCGCGCAGTGGCTCGACGAACCTGAGGTTCGGTGGGAAGCGATTACTGTCGAACTCGGGCGGCGGCATCGTCGTCGAGGAGCGATCCCACACGACGCCGAGCACCGAGTTGCCGCCGACCTGGAGCAGACCCGTGTCCTCGCGGGCGATCAGTGCGCGGCTGCGCGCGAACGCGGTGATCGTGTGGCGACGGCCGATCGGTAGCGGCACCGTGCCGCCGAGCGTTCCGCCGACGTCGGTGATGTCGCCGGTGAACGACGACAGCTGCTGCGGGTAATACGCGGTCTCGCTCGTCGCAAAGATCGCGCGACGCACGCCGGTGAATCGGGTGAATTCGCCGGAGAACCACGACAGCGCGAGGCTGGGCCCACCGACCCACACACGATCGTACGGCTCGTCCTCGAACGAGAACGCATCGCTCGTGTACACGCCGCCGAGGTACGTGCTGAGCGATTGGCGCCACGTGTACGCGAAGCCCGCGGATGCATCGCGGGTCTTGTGCTCCTCGGTGTACGTGACCTCGGGATCGGAGGCGTCGGCGACCGGTGCGGCCCAGTCGAGGAACCCGCCGTCGGCGATGAGCGTTACCGGCGCGAGCATCTGGTTGTAGTAGGCGGCATACGCGCCGTAGTGCGTGCGGGTGCCGACGTCCGCGACGGTGGGTTGTGCGTAGCCCTGCAGCGCCCAGCGGTGGAGATCGAGGCGATCGCCGCCGCCGAGTGCGAGACCGAAGTGGGGAACGCCGCCGCCGATCGCGAGGCTCGGCGATCGCACCTGCGGATAGAAGAAGTGGTCGAACACGCTGTAGGCCACGTCCGTCTGCACGACGACGACGGGTGGCGCTGCGACGGCACTTGCTGCGGCGATCGGTGGTGCGGCATCTGCGAGCGCGACGTCCACGTGTCCCGGGGGCATGTCGATCTGAGCGAGGTGCCAGCTCCAGTCCGCGCGATCGAGAAACCGGATCGTGCCGTTGGCCTCGCGCGGCGCGAGCGTGGCGTACGGCGCGTCGCTCACGGCCTTGCCGTCGACGAAGATCTGGAACCGGCTGTCGACGACACCGAGATAGACCACTCGTCCGTCGCCCGAGAAGCTCGCGTCATAGACCGGCGTACCGTTCGCGCCGGTGATCCGGCGAACGATCTGCCCGCTCGCCGCATCGACGATCCAGATCGCGAAGGCGCGACCGTCCCACACGTTGGCCGCGAGGCGATTGCCATCGGCGGATGCCTGCGCACCGAGCACGTAGGTGCCGGGCTTCATGTCGACGAGGATCTGCGCCTTGCGCGTGGCGACATCCCAGCGCGCGAGGTTCCAGCGATCGCCATCGACGTGGCTGTAGTAGTAGGTCTTGCCGGTCGGATCGATCGTCGCGCCGGGACCGAGCGAGTCGGAGATCTCCTTCGGGCTCGAGTCGCCGCGGCGCCAGCGGAGCAGCCGCGGAAGCTGAAACACGGCGCCTTGATCGAGTGCGGTCAGCCAGACCTCGCCGCCGTCCGCCGTGATCGAGAGGCCCGACACGAGCAGCGGCGAAGCCTGGATCAGCGTGCGCGGCGGTACGACCTCGACGAGCGAGGTATCGATCAGGATCGTGCCAGCGGCGTCGCGCACACGAAGGCGTGGTGGGACGTCGACATCCTCGTAGACCCACGCCTCGGTGCCATCGCGGCCGCGTGCGTAGCGAGCGTCGTTGCCGATCTCGTCGAGGCGCTGCTGGTTTGCGGGGACCTTGCGAACCGGGAACGTGTGGTGCACCCAGGTCTCGAACTGATCGAGCAGCGTGCCGAAGTCGACACCGAAGCCATCCTCGAACGTGCCGGTGAAGAAGAAGCCGGTGAATGCGCTCGCCTGGCTCTTGATCGTCTGCCACAGCGGGCGCTCGCCGTAGCGCTCGGCGAGGAAGCGCACGAACATCGAGCCGACGAGGTAGTGATGGCCCGTGGGGGCCATGCGAGCGAACGCGGACATATCGCCGCCGCCGATGGGCTTACCGGCGTAGGCCGCCGCAAACATGCCGGTGAACACGGGCCACACCGGTCGCCCCACACCCGTCAGACGCGCCTCGTAGTGCGTGGCGAGTCCCTCGAAGAACCACGGGTCGTAGCCGATCTGTGGCGTGTAGAGATGACCGAACAGGCTGTTCCAGGTGCCCCAGAATCCGGCGGTCTGCTGGACGTGGACGTAGTGCGCGAGCTCGTGACACGCGATCAATCCGGGGTCAGGGGGCAGGCCGAACAGCGTCGTGAAATCGAGCGTGGAGTGCGCGGGGATGACGCTGACCTCCTCGTAGCCGAGCGCATCGGGCGCGACGAACGCGTTGTTGAACGGGCTGTCGGGCATCACGATCACGAACTTGCGATCACGGCCGTGAACGAGCGAGTGCTCGCGTAGTGTCACCGCACACCCGTCGGCGCGCGTGAGGAAGCGGTCGACCAGGGCACGGCGCGCGGCCGGGTAGTAGATGATGAAGCGCGCCGTTTCGAGCCGACGCATATCGTCGTGCGCAAGGGTGGTCTGCACGTCTTGCGGGAACCGCGGGGCAATTCCCCCACACGCCGCCAGCGCGACCGCGAGCACGACGATGGACTTCACGGGCCGACTGTATCCGCTACACTCGACCAATGCCGGTTTTCCGGCTCGACGATCGCCTCGTGTTTCCGCCAGTCCACCTAGCCGAGGACGGTCTCCTTGCGCTCGGCGGGGACCTCAAGCCCGAGCGATTGCTGCTCGCGTACACGCAGGGCATCTTCCCCTGGTACGCCGAGAACCTGCCGATCCTGTGGCACTCGCCCGATCCGCGCATGGTGATGACCACGCGCGATCTCAACGTGCAGCGCAGCCTGCGCAAGGTGATCAAGCGCAAGCCATACACGCTCACGATCGACACCGCGTTCAAGGATGTCCTCCTCGGATGTGCCGAGGTCCCGCGGCCGGGCCAGAGCGGCACGTGGCTCATCCCCGAGATGGTCGACGCCTATATCAAGCTGCACGACCTCGGCTTCGCGCACTCGTTCGAGGCCTGGCAGGACGGCACGCTCGTCGGGGGCCTGTACGGCGTGTCACTCGGTGCCGCGTTCTTTGGCGAGTCGATGTTCGCCAAGGCGCCTGATGCGTCGAAGGTCGCGTTCGTCGCAAGCATCCGCCAGCTCGACGCGTGGCGCATCGGCCTGGTCGACTGCCAGGTCCACACCGATCACCTCGAACGCTTCGGGGCCTACGAGGTCGCGCGTCTCGATTATCTGCAGATGCTCGCGCGCGCGCTCGACGAGCCGGTCCGGCGCGGCCCCTGGAAGTTCGAGCTCGACCTCGACGTGTTCGCGCAGACCGGCGGCCTGATGACTACCGACGACGAGACGCCAGCAGCTCGTCCAGCACGGTCTGCTGCGCGATCATCGCGAGGTGGTAGCTGAGCCGCTGCGCGAACAGATCCATGTGATCTGCCGCGAGCGCGAGAAAGCCGACGTGCATGCTGAAGCTGTCGGCCGTGGCCTTCGCCGCGCGCCAGCCGAGGTCAGCCCACTCGGTCGTGCGATCACGGATCGCCGCGGTGACGTCGGCGGCCAGCGGAGCGGGGACGAACACGGTGGCAGCATCGGCCAGCTCGTCGCGGAGTGCGGCAGGAAACTCGGTGCCGTTCGCCGCGGTCTGGAACGCCGGAATCGGGTGCGGCCCGTCGACGAGCTCCGTGGTTCCATCGAAGCGGGCAATCTCGGCAATCGGAACGCCGACGGTGAGGATCGCGCGCGTGCCGTCGAAGCGGGCGAGCGAGCCCGGCTGCTCCTGCTGGTCGTACACGACACCGTCGATCCGGACGCGGTCGGCGGCGCCGTCGCGAACATCGATGTAGCCGTATGAGGTCGACGAGCGCATGAACGGCGCGGGCGTGAAGTCGACGGCGATCGGGTCGCGCGCGATGTGGAGCGCACGGTCGAGCACATCGGCGGTGAACGTCTCGAGCGTGCCGGTCGTGCGGAACGAGCGAAGCAGCGAGCTGAACAGGGCGTGCGTCGGATACGGGCCGGCGTAGCGCAGGCGGGGCACGCCCGCGGTCTGGGCACGCGCGGCGATGTCGTTCATCAGCAGCGTACCGGTCCCGGGAGGCAAGGCACGCGGCTCTGCAATCGTTGGAATCTCGCCGGGGCGATCCCAGTCGATCGCTGACATCGCGGTGATCGGACGGCCTGCATGCTCGATCACGTGCGCATGGCCGAGAAGTGGGTGGGAAACCGTGCCTTTATGCACGACGAGACCGGCCACTTCGATTGCGTCCACAGGCCGAACTTTGGCATGGTTCGCCCACTGATGAAGTTAGGCATCGTCAAGGAGACCCGGCCGGGAGAGCGCCGTGTCGCCGCCTCGCCGAACGTCGTCGCCAAGTGGGTCAAGGCTGGCTGGGAGGTCGCGATCGAGCGCGGGGCCGGCATCGGGGCCACCTATCCCGACTCCCAGTACGAGACCGCCGGCGCGACCACCGTCGACCGCGCAACTGCGTGGAGCGCGGACATCGTGCTGAAAGTTCGGCCGCCCGAGGACACCGAGGTCGAGCAGCTGCGCGAAGGCGGCACCCTGATCTCGTTCGTCTACCCGGCGCAGAACGAAGCGCTCGTCGCCAAGCTCGCCGCGCGCAAGGTCACGGTCCTCGCGATGGACCAGGTCCCGCGCATCAGCCGCGCCCAGAAGATGGACGCGCTGTCGTCGATGCAGAACATCTCCGGTTACCGCGCTGTCGTCGAGGCTGCGAACCGGTTCGGCAGCTTCTTCACCGGGCAGTTCACCGCCGCGGGCAAGGTGCCGCCCGGCAAGATCCTCATCATCGGCGCCGGTGTCGCCGGTCTCGCCGCACTCGGTGCCGGCAAGGGGCTCGGCGCCATCGTGCGCGCGTTCGACGTGCGCGCTGCCTCCGAGGAGCAAGTGAAGTCGCTCGGCGGCGAGTTCCTCACCGTGACCATCCAGGAGTCCGGCGAGGGGCAGGGCGGCTACGCCAAGGAGATGAGCAAGGAGTTCATCGACGCCGAGTACGCGCTGTTCCGTGCGCAGGCCAAGGAAGTCGACGTCGTGATCACCACGGCGCTGATTCCGGGCAAGCCGGCGCCGAAGCTGTGGCTCAAGGACATGGTCGAGCTGATGAAGCCCGGCTCGGTCGTCGTCGATCTCGCGGCAGAGCAGGGCGGCAACTGCGAGTACACCAAGCCCGGCGAGGCCGTCGACGTCAACGGTGTCACCGTGATCGGCTACACCGATCTACCGAGCCGCATGGCGCCGGTCGCCAGCGACTTCTACGGCATGAACTTGTTCCACTTCCTCGAGGAGATGGGCGGGTCCGCTGGCTGGAAGATCGATCACGACAACGATGCGGTCCGCCCGGCACTCGTGCTCGAGGGCGGCGACAAGCGCTGGCCGCCACCGCCGTCGGCGAAGAAGGTCGAGACGCCCGCTGCGACGCCGGTCAAGGCTGCCGCACCGGTGCCCAAGCCCGCCGCGGCTGCGCCGGCGAAGAGCCACGGTCACGGTCCGGCGCCGCGTGCGCCGTCGAAGGCCTCGGGTGTCATCCTGGCGATGATCGGCGTGATTGCCGCCATCGCGTGGATTGCGCTGCGGTTCGGTAAAGCCGACGCGCTCGGCTCGCCGGAGATGACGGAGCTGATCCAGCGGTTCACCGTCTTCGTGATGGCCGTCTTCATCGGCTTCCAGGTGGTGTGGAATGTGACGCCGGCGCTGCACACGCCCTTGATGAGCGTGACGAACGCGATCAGCGGCATCATCGTGGTAGGCGGACTGCTGAGCGGTCGCGGCGATCTGACGACACCGGTCATCGTTGCGGTGATCGCGACGTTCTTTGCAACGATCAACATTGCCGGCGGCTTCATCGTCACGCGGCGCATGCTCGCGATGTTCAGGAAGTAACGCCATGAACATGTACAACGCCATCTGGCACTCCGACGCGCTCGCGGTTGTCGCGTATCTCGTCGCCGGCGTCCTGTTCATCCTCGCGCTCCGCGGCCTGTCATCGCAGGAGACCGCCAAGCGCGGCAACCTCTACGGCGTCGTCGGTATGGCGATCGCGGTTGGCGCCACGCTGTCGTTGAAGGGGCCGGCGCTGCAACCGCTGCTGTTCGGCGCGATCGGTCTGGCCGTCGTCATCGGCGCAGCCATGGCACTGCGCGTCGGTATGACGCAGATGCCGGAGCTCGTCGCGCTCCTGCATAGCTTCGTCGGTCTCGCGGCCGTTCTCGTCGGATTCTCGCTCCAGCTACACGGCCATCTCGAGGGCCACATGGCCGAGAAGATCGAGATCTACGTCGATGTGATCATCGGCGCGATCACGACCACCGGCTCCGTCCTGGCATTCCTCAAGCTCAAGGGCTCGGTATCCGGCAAGCCGTTGCTGCTGCCGGCGCGTCACTTCCTGAACCTCGCGATGCTCACCGGCATCCTCGTGCTTGGCGTGATGTACGGCCAGAAGGCGGAGCTGTGGAAGCTGCTCGCCGCTGCGGCGATCGCCAGCGTCCTGGGTGTTCACCTGGTCGCCGCGATCGGTGGCGCCGACATGCCGGTCGTCGTCTCGATGCTCAACAGCTACTCGGGTTGGACCGCTGCGGCGGCCGGCTTCATGCTCCACAACGATCTGCTGATCATCACCGGCGCGCTCGTCGGTTCGAGCGGCGCGATCCTGAGCTACATCATGTGTCGCGCGATGAACCGTTCGATCTGGAACGTGATCTTCGGCGGCTTCGGCGCCGCTCCGCCCAAGAAGGCGAAGGGCGAGGAGGCGCCGCCGGGCGAGGTCCAGGAGATCGACGCCGTCGGGCTCGCGGCCACGCTCAAGGCGAGCAAGAACGTGATCATCGTCCCGGGCTACGGCATGGCCGTCGCCCGTGCGCAGCACGCAGTGCGCGAGCTCACCGACATGCTGCGCAACCAGGGCGTCAATGTCCGCTTCGCGATTCACCCGGTCGCCGGTCGTCTCCCCGGGCACATGAACGTGCTACTCGCCGAGGCGAACGTCCCGTACGACATCGTGCTCGAGATGGACGAGATCAACGGTGACATGCCGACGACCGACGTCGCGATCGTGATCGGCGCGAACGACATCGTAAACCCGGCGGCCGAGGACGATCCGCACAGCCCGATCGCCGGCATGCCGGTGCTCCAGGTGTGGAAGGCCAAGCTCGTGATCGTGAACAAGCGGTCGCGCGCGGCGGGCTATGCCGGCATCGACAACCCGCTGTTCTACAAGCCCGTCACCAAGATGCTGTTCGGCGACGCGAAGAGCGCCGTCGAAAAAGTCGTCGCCGCGCTCAAGGCCTGACGCGCTTCTTCGACGAGCTTCGCGAAGCAGGAGGCGTCCGCTTGCTTACTGCGTGCTTCAAGACCCCCTCTTTCACGTCGGCGCGCCACATCTTGAACAGGCCGAGGACCTTGTTCTGCTTGCGGCCCTTCGGAGTGGGCTCGATTTCCACCGTCGGATTCCCCCACTTGTCCTGACCGAACCCGACGATGGTTCCTCGCGCGTTCTTGTACTTGCCCATCAGAACAACGTCACCAACCTTGAAGTACGCGGTGACCGGTTTCGCGCGCTTCGTCACTGGCCGATCACGGTGGCTCCCGACGTTCAGGCGCGAGGAACGGGCTGCTGTCCCTGGAGCGTCTCCGGGGCGACCATGTGCGGGTTCTGCGAGTTGTTGCGCGTCAGGATCTGATACGCCTCGCTGACGCGATCGTCGCCCTGCACGACGACGATGGTGCGGCCCTTCTTGAACTCGTCATCGTAGTACGCCGATTCCTCGTCACTGACGCCCAAGCCGGTGAGGGCGCCGACGACAACACCTGCCGCCGCACCGCTCGCCGCACTCGCAGCGATCGCAGCGAGAATTCCGCCGGCAATCACGGGACCGATCGCGGGAAGGATGCCCGCGGCGATGCCGAGGGCCCACAGCGCACCGCCACCTGCGCCGGCGGCGGCGCCGACAGCCGCTCCCTTGCCGGCGTTGTTGCCCTCGAGGTCCTTGAACGACTTCACCTCGGGATCACCCTCCTTGTCGTGGGTGAGCAGCCCGATCTTCTTGTCGGAGAACTTTGCGTCGCGGAGCGCGTGGATCGCGTTGCGAGCGTCGGTGTTGTTGTGGAAGACGCCGATCATGACCTTCTCGTGCTTGGAACCCATACTGTATCTCCTTCAGACGCAAACGGTTTGTTGCGTCGCAGCAGCGTGCAGCATCCATACCCCCGCGCGTGTCGTCGCATTGCAGCTGGAGCCCAATCCGCCGTCCATCTCGGTGCGCTTTGGTACGTCCGCGACGTAGGCGCACGCGCGCAGCCACCGCTTCACGGTGCAGGGCATTCACGCCGGCCGGGCGAGCAGCCCGCCGCTCTGAAGCTCGTCGAGAAACGCGCTGACGGGCAGGATCTCGATACCGTCGTCGAGCTTGCGTCGTCGCGGCTCTAGACAAACAACGATGCGCCGCTGCACGCGCGGATGGTCTTCGCGGATCGCGCGCAGGCCCTTGAGGTGATCCCCGGTGATGTTGGCGCTCGCCTTCACTTCGATCGCGATCCGTACCTGATCGATGACAAAGTCGACCTCGATTCCACTCGCGAGTCGCCAGTACGACAGCTCTGACTCGGACTCCGAGTAGGCGATCGCTGCGGTCAGCTCGTGAAACACCCAGTTCTCGAGTGCCTTGCCATAGAGCTCGCCGCCACGCGCGACGGTGCCACGCTTTGCGAGCTGGTTGACCACGCCGATGTCTGCGAAGAAGAACTTCGATGCTCCGATGACCCGGCGCTTGGGTCGCTTCGTGTAGGCAGGTAGCCAGCGCCCCACCAACGTGTCGACGAGAATCTCGAAGTACGACTGCACGGTTGGACTCGAGACTCCACAGTCGCGCGCGATGTTCGAGTAGTTGACGAGGTCGGTGTCCGACAACGCAGCGACATCGAGAAACCGCGAGAACACCGGAACGTTGCGAACCAGCCCCTCGGCTGCAATCTCCTCGCGCAAGTAGTCCGCTACGTACGCTGACAGCTGACGTCCTGCGCGCTCCGCTTGATAGATGCGAGGCAGGTAGCCGCGGTTGAGCATGCGATCGAGCTCGAACGCTACGCCGAGCTCGCTGGCTGTCATGCCGAACAGCTCGTAGCGGAGGGCACGGCCACCGAGCAGGTTCGCGGCCCCTCGCTTCAGCTTGCGTGCACTCGAACCGCACAGCGCGAACGACGTAGCCGTGTTCTCGATCAACCAGTGAACCTCGTCGAGCAACTGCGGCACCTTCTGGATCTCGTCGATCACGACCCGCTCCACGGGCTCTGCGGCAAGCTCCTGGCGCAGCAGCTCTGGTCGATCCAGGTAGCGGCGATACTCCTCGGACTTGAGCAGGTCGATCCAGCGCGCTGTCGGGTAGCGATCACGAAGCAGCGTCGTCTTTCCGCTCTGGCGAGGTCCCCAGAGGAAGAACGACTCGCGGCTCCCCGACGGCATAACAACAGACCGCTTGAACATTCGGTTTATTATATCATGATAATTAAAAGTAGCGGGCTGATGTATCCAGCCGGTTCGTCATCGTACGAGGATGACAATTGCGAGCAGGATGCACAGCAGGACCAGCGCCGGTACCACACGCGGCACGCGGCGCTAGCGGACCTCGCATACGCCCGGGTTGCGGACGTAGAGGTGGGTCTGATCACTCGATGAGCTCACCGTGGCGTTCCGATCTGGCACCTCGAGGATCAAGTCCGGGTCACCGGAACCATCGAGCTTCATGAGGTAGGCCGTCCCACCACTGAACTGATCGTGAAGTACAGCGTGTCACCGACGATGGCACTGGACGTCGGACCGAGGGGCCCGTTTGGGAACTCGGCGCTCCTGAAGTCGAGTTTTGCAAGCTCGACGCCGACGTTGGTACCCGCGGCGATCTTGAAGATCCTGAAGTCCGCGCTGAGGTCGTTTCTGAACACATAGTAGATGTCTCCGCGGGTGCTCGCCTGCAGCTGCGAGATCGAGCTCGTGCAGTACAGCAGCTGCGGGCTATCGCCGCCGATCTGTTGCTCGATCGCGGCACCGTCAGGCGAGATCCGGTACAGACCCGTGAGCTCGTAGCCGGGGCCGCCACCTGCGACCCAGATCGCGCCGTCGGGCGCCATCGTCGCCATATCCTTCAGCGATACGGCGCTCGGCCCGCTGGAAGGCAGGTGAAGTTATCCCCGACCGGCCCGTCCTCACCACATGCACTCAGCGCCGCAACCATCACGAGCCCGACAAGTCGATCCATCCGGTTCACCGTAACACGATGACAATCGCGAGCAGCATGCAGAGCAGGAAGCCCAGCGCCGGCACCACGCGCGGCACGCGGCGCTCCTCGGGCGGCTGGCGCAGCGCGCACAGATTCGTCACGCCGTAATACAGCAGCACCGTGAACGCGCTCACGGTCCATGTGGTCTCGATGCTGCCGACGAGCGCGAGACCGAGGATCACTGCGCCGGTCGCGATCACCGCGCGACGAGGTGAGCCATCATCGACATGCGCGAGCGCCTTCGGCATATCGCCGCGGCGCGCCATCGCGAGCACGACACGCGAGATGCCGAGGAGGAGGTTCAAGATCACGCCGAGCATCGCCGTGATCGCGCCGACGGCGATCACGGGCTGCACGCCGGCGGGCGCGAGCGCTTCGAGCGGCGCGTTGGTCGCGCGCGTGGCGGCCGCGAGCGCATCGGCGCCTGCGACACCGATCGCCGTCGAGGCGACCACGAGGTAGAGCACGAGGGTCGCGACGAGCGTGATGATGATCGCGCGTGGGATGGTTCGTGCGGGCTCGCGTACTTCCTCGCCGAGCGTGGCGATCCGGCCGTAGCCGGTGTACGCGACGAACACGAGCGCGGTCGCGAAGGCGATGTCGTGTGCGCTCGCGTTGCCGAGCTCGAAGTGCGCGGTGTTCACGTGGGGGAGCGAGGCGATCACGAAGGTGAGCAGCGCGCCAAGGGTGACGGCGATGATCACGAGGTTCATCCGGTGCGAGCGCTGCAGACCGGCGGCGGCGATCGCGGTGAGAACGATGACGGCGCCCGCGGCGAGCCCGACCTGCAGCGTGCGATCGCCACGCTCCACGAGCGCGATCACGTAGCCGCCGAAGCCGAGCGCCGCGGTGGCAGCCGACGCGGTCTTCGCGCACACGAACGTGATGCCGGCGATGCGGCCCGGCCACGCACCGAGCGTGCGATAGCCGTACTCGTAGGTGCCGCCGCTGACCGGGTGCGCGGCAGCGAGCTGCGCACTCCCGAGGCCATTGCACGTTGCGATGATCGCGGCGAGCACGATCGCGATCATCAGCGACGAGCCGGCGACCCCGGCGGCCGTGCCGATCGTGACGAAGATGCCGGTACCGACGATCGAGCCCAGGCCCATCGCGACGGCGCCCGGCAGGCCGAGGACGCGCTTCAGCGACGAGTCGGCGGACATCAGCGACCGAGGCGCTGTACGACCGCGAGCGCGTCGTCGACGTGCTTTCCGAAGCGGATCGTCGAGTCGAACCGCAGCTGGCACATGCCGGCCTTGTCGAACACGAACGTGACGCGACCGGGCATGCCGAGCGCTCCCTTGACTCCCCACGCCTTCGCGAGCTGGCCGCCCGGATCGGTGAGCAGGGTGAACGGCAGCCGGTGATGCGCCTTGAACCCTGCGTGCGAGGCGGCATCGTCACGCGAAACACCGATCACATCGGCGCCGGCCTTCACGAAGTCCTCGTACGAGTCACGGAAGCTGCAGGCCTCGCGGGTACAGCCGAGGGTCTCGTCCTTGGGATAGAAGTAGACGACCAGCGCCTTGCCGTTCAGGCGGTCGCGCAGGCGGACGGGGCCAGATTCGCCGACGAGCGTGACGTCGGGCATCGGTTCTCCAACGACAGGCACGGCCGCATCGTACACTCGTCACGTGGAGGACCGAGAGCGGATCGAGCAGCTCGAGCGCGAGAACGCGGAGCTTCGCGCGTTGGTCCCGGTCACCGACGACATTCAACGCCGCCGCAAGGTCTCGCGTCTGATGATGGCGGGCGGGCTCGTCGCGCTACTCACCGGCGTGGTCGGCATGAGCTGGTACGCGGTCATCTGCGGGGTCGGCTGGCTGATCGGCGGTGCCGCCGTGGCCTCGACCGTTCCGCGATGAATGCTGGCCCCGGTCGACGGGGCGCGTACACTGGGCGAGCGTGGGCTCGCAGTTGACTGGGCGTCTGGAAGCGTTGCCCTGGGGCAGCGTCCTGTTTGGCTTCGCGTCGCGCGCGGTCACCGCGGTGGTCACGCTCAACTTCGGCTCGCACGAGCTGCGGTTCGAGCGCGGCATCGTCGTCGGTGCACGCGCGCCGGTGACCGATGTCGATCCGGTGCTCCTCGCGATCGCGTTCGACCTGCTCGGGACCGCGGACGAGTCCAAGGCGCGCCACCAGATCGCCGCTCAGCCACAGCGTGACGCGGTCGATGTGATCTCCGAGCTCGCGGCCCTCGCCCCCGAGGAGACGCTGCACCTTCATCGCACGGTCCTCGCACGTCGCGCGGCGGCGACGTTCGCGGTCGAGGTCGGTAGCTACACCGTCGAGGAGGCGCCCGCTGGTTCGGACGCGCAGGGGATCGAGGTCCAACCGATCATCTATCTCGGAGCGCTGCTACACGCGCAGCAGGTCCGGCTGGTGCGCGAGCTCGAGCGGCTCGGCGATCGGTTCAAGCTACGCCCGGCGGCACTCGCGCAGCTCGAGCGGTTTGGCTTCACCGATGGAGAGCAGCCGATCTTCGACGCGCTCGCCGAGCCGCACGGGATTCCCGAGATCGTTGCCGCCGGGCGGCCGCTCGGTCCGCAGGAGGTGTTGTCGGCGCTCTACGCGCTCGCGACGTGTGACCTGTGCGAGGTATCGATCAACGAAGCGAAGCAGCGCAGTCGCGTGAACTCGAAGGTGTCGTTCCGCAAGAAGGCGGTGGCGGTTGCGCCGCCGATCGGGCCGACGCCCGCGGCTCCGCCCTCACTGCCACCCCCGCGGGTGAGCGAAACGTTCGACCTCAGCGCAGCACTCACTGCCGAGCTGGGCGACGCGCCGCTGGCGTTCGAGCAGGAGCCTCCTCGGGCGCCCGTCGCCGCGCCTGCGCCGCCCGAGCCCGAGCCCGAGCCCGAAGACGACGAGCTCGAGAACCGGACCACGAACGTCATCGAGATCCCCGACATCGATCCGATCCTGCTGACCGAGAAGGTCGAGACGGCAGCGGCGACCGACGACGGCCGCGGCCGCAACGCGAAGCGCACGCAGCAGCTGCTGGCGTTCGTCGCGGTGCCGCGTGGCCCGGCGCGCAAGCCGTGAGCTACAGCGCGATCTCGAGACCGAACGCGACCCGATACTGCTTGTAGAAGAACGGGAGCCCGAACGGCCGCGGCGCTGGCACCGCGAAGTGGATCGGATCGAACGTCAGGCTCATGCTGCTGTTGATCGGGAACCGCACGCTGGTGAGGGCGCCGCCGACGTAGATGCCGGTCGTGTACTTGTCGACGCCGAGGAGCTCGAACAGCATCGTCGAGGAGCCGACCTCGATGCGCGTCGACAGCGAGATCTTGCTGCTGTGGTACCAGCGATACGCGAACGTCAGGTATGCGTTGGCGACACCGAGCCGCGTGCTGCCGAGCTTGTCGAGCGACATCCACGGGTTCCATTCGGCGAGCAAACCGAACGTCCACTTCTTGTAGTCGACGCCGATGCCGAAGGAGCCCGCGATCGCGGGGTCATCCCACGCGCCACCGGCACGCATATCGAAGTGCCAGCGCGCGAAGTCCGACTGGTCCTGGGTCTCGGCCGGTAGATCTTTTGCGGGCGCTTCGGTGGTCGGGGGCGCCTGCACCGGCACCTCCGGCGCGGGGACGTTGTCCTCGGGATCCGGCATCGGGGCCGGGTTCACGGGCTGGCCGGTCTCCGCGGGCTGGGTCGCGTCGGGTGCCGGGGCGGGGGCCGGCTGCGCGCGAAGCGTGCCCGGGACGAGCGCGAGCATCAGCACGACAGTGGCGACGCCCCGCGTGCGGCGGCGGCGAAGTGCGATCACCGAGCCGAGGAGAACGAGGATCAGCGCGATGCCCGATGCGCCGCTCGCATCGCAACCGAACGTGCGAAAGCCCGTGGGCTCTTCGAGCTCGGGCGCGTCGCAGTAGTTGTTCTCGGGGGTGCAGTTCGGGATGAGGATCAACGCAGCGTCGACCGCCGCCTCGACCCGCGCACGACGGCCGGGCGCCGGGTCGGCGATCGCGGCGTACATCGCGGCAACCGCCTCGCGGGCATGACGGACGCGCGCCACCTGGTTCGCCTCGGGGCGCAGGCAATCATCGAGCGTGCTCAGGTGCTGGTAGCCGTCGCGGTCGGGGTCGTAGCTGGCGCCCTTGCCGAACGCGTCGATGTAGTTGAGGACCGTGCGGACGTGGCCGGACTCGGTGTCGCGCATCGAGTGGGCGAACGAATCCTCCATCGCATGGCTCGCCCGGCCAAGGCGATAGGCGAAGCGCGGCAGCTGGATCTCGTAGGCACCGCGGAACTTGAAGAAGCTCCTGACGCCTTCGGTCGACACGAGGTCGAGCTGTTCGCCGAGCAGGCCGCCCGTCTCGAGCTCGCGGAGGATGAACGCGCGGCACGCCGCGAGCGCGCTGACGTCGCCGGCGGTTCCATCGTCGCTCTCGCGGCGAATGCAGTGCGCGTCCTGCTTCGTGGTGTCGTCGTGGATGAGGATCAAGCTGTCGATATCGGTCGGCGCGCGATCGCCGAGGTCATTGGAGCGCACGCCAATCAGCAGCGCGAGCGTCCACGGGTCTCGTCGCGGCAGGTCGAACACCAGGTCGTTCATCGCGCGGCGCTGCTCGTCCGTGGGGTCGGGCGCCTGGGAGAACGCGGGGAAGCCGGCATCGAGCGCGGCGTTCCGGGTGATGTCCTCGTGGCAGCTTTCGCTGAGAGGGGTTTCGATCTCGAACGCTTGCGCCGGAGCAGCAGCGAGCAGGGTACCTAGGACAAGCCATCGGAAGCGCATGCCCCAAGGTAGTGCGCGTTCCCTTGGTGGGGAAGGAGGAGTGCCAGGACTTGGGGGTCTCGCGGTCGGCTCACAGAGATCGGGCGGTTCTGGTCAGAACCGCACAGCACACTGCCAGAACCGCACAGCAAAATTTGCCCGCGGGCCCCGGGCTGGCGAAGCTTTCGGGATGAACAAGCAGGAGCTCATCACCCAGCTCGTCGGTCAGCTCGAGGCGTCCGCACGGGCCGCCCTCGGTGCGCGCGATGCCGCGGCGATGGAGGCCCGCGAGGGAGCGACCCCCGACGAGAAGCGCGAGGATGCGCGCGCCGCGCACCAGCTCGCAACGGTGGGTGGCGCGCAGCAGCGCCGTGCACGCCAGGCCCTCGCCGAGGTCGATGCGCTGGCGACGTTTCGGCCGCCGCCCCAGATGGCGACCATCGGCGTCGGCGCGATCGTCGAGATCGAGGACGAGGACAGCGGGGAGGGCAGGACGTTCTTCCTCGCGCCCGTCGGTGCCGGCATGACGCTGACCGGGCCTGGCGGCGACGGCGTGCTGAGCGTGGTCACGCCCGCGTCGCCGATCGGCAAGGCCGTGATCGGTCGCCGCACCGGCGACGTCATCGATGTCACCGTCGATGGCGAGCTGCGCGAGTGGCAGATCAGCTACGTCAGTTGATCGCGAGCGTCGCGACGGCACCGGCAGCGGCGCCGCCGATGATCAGCGCGCCGACGATCGCGACGCGCTTGCCGAGGCCCTTGCCGCCGATCGCGGTGGCGAGGCCGGCTTTCACGATCGTGTTGGCAGCGACCGCGAGCAGGATCGCGATGGTCGCCGGGATGAGGTCTGCGCCGGCGTTGCGCGCGGTCGACAGGGTGACCGCGTCGACATCGGTGAGACCCGCGACGAGCGCTGCGAGGTAGAGACCCTGGTTTCCGAGGTACTGCTTCGCTGCCTTCGTGGCGAGCAGGATCACCGCGAACACCAGGCCGAAGCGGATCGCGCTGCCGAGGTCGAACGGGTTCTTGACCTCGACGTTCTCGTTCGCGTGCGCCTCGGGCGCCTTGCGGAACACGAGCAAGCCACCGAGGATCGCCCCGGCGACTGCGCCGCCGAGCGGGATGAGCAACATCGGTAGCAGCGCGCGGTTCGTGATGGCGACGAGCACGCCGACGCGAATCATCATGATCATCGATGCGATCGCGATCGCGCCAGCGGCCGCGGGGGCCATTGCGGGGTCGCGCTTGGTCTGGTTCGAGAACGAGATCGTGACGGCCGTCGACGACACCAGCCCTCCGACGGCCGCCGACAGCATCAGGCCGCGGCCGGGACCGAGCAGCCGCATCGCGACGTAGCCGGCGAACGACATGCCCGAGATCAGGACAACCATGAGGCCGACCGCGAACGGGTTGATCGCGTCGAGCGGCCCCATCGGCTCGCGCGGCAACAGCGGCAGGATCACGACCGCAGCGATCAGGAATTTCACCGTGGCGAACATGTCGTCGCGCGACACGCGCTTCACGGTGCCGTGCAGCCACTCCTTCGAGGACAGCAGGAACGTGAGCACGACGCCAAGCATCCCGACGAGCAGCAGGCGCTCCTCCATCTCGATCAAGCCACGGCTGGTCGCGAGCGCGCCGAGCAGGAACGTCGCGACGACCGACACCTCCGTGGTCAGCCCGTGGTCGCTGCCCTTGCGCACGTCAGCCGCGTACGCGATCGCGACGAACGTGATCATGCCGCCGAGCGCGACGAGCGGCAGCCACCCCGAGGTGGGGGCCAGCATCGTCGACAGCGCGCCGATCAGCGCGAAGATCGGGTAGGTACGAATGCCGCCGATCTGAGCGCTGCCGCTGGTCGGCTTGGACTGCTCGCGTTCGAGGCC
>JBBQFU010000005.1:0-85824 GCA_038322185.1 Haliangiales bacterium | reverse complement strand
CGGCCCGAACGACATATACATCCTGAGCCAGACCGGCGGCGTATTTCACTCGCCAGGCGATGGCACGTGGACGAAGGTCACCGCCGTTCAAGATGGGACGAAGGCGATTTGGGGCACGAGTGCCACGGACATCTACGTGGTCCGCGAGTTCAGGATCATGCATTACAAGCCTTAGGACAGCCCACCGTAAGTTGGTGCGCTGCATACCCCATCACCGCAGGCAGCTCGGGCGCGCACGGGTACAACACGATGCGCTCGCGCGCCGCGTCGTACGCCATCGCGTGCCCTCCACGCGCTGGGCGACGACGATCGGTGGGCTGCATCCGGGCCGCAAGCTTCGTGAGAATGTCGGGTAGCGCCGGGATGCGCGCCCCCCGCAGGTATTGCGCGCTGCGCGCCCGCTTGCGAGAGTGGCCGGATGGGAAATCGCTGGGTGGGCATTGCACTGGTCTTCGTCTGTGCACTCGCCGGGGAGGCCGCGGCGCAGGCGGGCTACGAGACGGCGACCTTGAGCGGAAGCGTCACGACGAACAGCGACGTCATTCCGCCGTGGGTGCACGTGCGGGCGACGATCCTTGACGGCACCAACGCGTCCGTGTCGACGAACACGAACAGCCTTGGCGAGTACTCGCTCCAGCTGCCCGTCGGTACGTACCGGGTCGACGCCGTGTATGAGAACATGCCGGTCGGCTCCGTGACGTTGTCGCTCACGGCCGGCACGACGCCAACGCACCACTTCCAGTTCGCAGCTGGCTATCTCGGCGCAACCGTCACGCGCGATGGCGTCGCCGACCAGAACGCGCTCGTGATGATGGAGAACATCGATCCGATCCCGGGGTGCGGTGCACCGAACGCGACGTGCGACGGCGGTCCCGATCACTGTTTCTGCACGCTCGACACCGGTCGCCAGTACTCCTGTCACGGCATGTCCATGCCGGACGGTGGCCAGTGCCACTGGGCGATGCCGTTCTGGGCGCAGGCGAACACTGACTCGACCGGCCTGGCGCAACGGCTGGTGCCGGCGGGCCTCTACAAGCTGACGGTCGGCAGCTCGAGTCCTGGGCCATCGGGCCCGATGGATCCGATGACGAACCAGCACGGCTGGATCGTCATCGGCAGCGAGCCGAGCGTCAGCGTTGCCGACACGGCCACGGTGGTCACCGGCCCCTACCCCTACCAGACCGCCACCGTGACGGGGCAGGTGCTCCACAACGGCGAGCCATTCGGCGGCGTGACCATCTTTGCCAATGCCGGGCCGAGCGGAAACGTCAGCACGTGGGTCGATGCGACGGGCATGTACACGCTGCGGTTGCCGACCCTCGCGACCTACACGATCTCCGCGCTCCAGGACGGCAACGCGGTGATCGGTTCGCACGCGGATGTGTCGCTGCTTCCGGGCGAAACGCACACGCTCGACTTCACCCTCACGGGTCAGTACCTCTCGGGCACCGTGGTGGCCGACGGTGCGGCAGCGGCCGGCGCGCCGGTCTACATCACGCAGCACGCACCGAGCAGCTGCGCCGAGGCAGACAGCTGCACCTTCAACGACCCGGAGGCGCAGTTCTGTCACTGCGAGAAGGGCGGCCAGCAGTTCAGCTGCCATACCGGTGCATCGGGATCCGGGTACTGCTACTGGAACATGGGCGGCATGTTCAGCGCCTACACGGACAGCGCCGGCGCGTTCAACAAGCTGCTGCCGCCCGGTACCTACGATATCCAGGTGATGAGCGCACAGGATCCGATGTCACCGGGAATGCCGGGCATGCACCAGTGGGGCTCCGTCCGGGTCGGGTCGTTTCCAGGTGTGGTGATCGACGCCGCCCCGATCGCGCTGTCGCCGGTCATCTACTCGACCGGAACCGTGGCGGGCGAGGCGACGAGCTGCGGGATTCCGCTGCGCAACGTCGCGTTCGAGCTGCGCAGCCCACTCGGTTCGGTCTCGACGCAGTCGTGGTCGATGACGGACAGCTCCTACTCGCTACGCGCTCCGCACGGCGACTACACGCTGATGGCACAGCTGCAGAACGTTCCCGTTGGCACGACGCCGATGACCATCTCCGACACCGCGCAGCAGTGGTCGGTCAATTACGACCTCGGTTCACTTCGGGGGGTGATCTTGCGTGATGGGCTGCCGTCGACGAACTCGCCGGTGACAGTGACCGAGCTGCCGGTGGGTCTGGCGTGTGCCCCGATGCCCACCTGCGAGATGTATGAGGAGCTCATGTCGTTTTGTCACGGCTGTAGGACGAGCACGGGACGGCGCTACTGGTGCGATGCGAATGGCTGCCGCTTCGAGATGCCCGGCATGTACTGGGTGTCGACCAGCACCGACGGCGCCTTCACCGTCGACGTGCCCCCCGCACGCTGGCGTGTCGTCGCCTTCAGCGGCTCGTCCGATCCCGGCGATCCGATGGGCGGCGGCCAGAGCGGCGGCATCGTCGTCGGTACCTGGGACGTCGATGTCACGGCGTGTTACCAGACCCTGATCGACGTGCAAGCGACGACGATCGAGGCGAGCTCGACCGAGACGACGGTGACGCTTGGCGGCACCGAGGTGCCTCTGCTCTCGCTCACCTTCGAGACGGTCGAGGCGGGCACCGTCAGCGTGACCTCGACGTCGACGCCACCACCGGATGAGGAGACGCCGCCGTTCCTCGTCGCCGGCGTCTACTACGACATCACGGTTCCCTCGTTCACCGGTGAGGTGAAGGTCTGCCTGCCGTATGACGCCGACACCTCGACGTCGCTGTCGGTGTGGCACCGCGACAACACCACGGGTGAATGGTCGGAGCTGCCGAGCACGATCGAGGGCAACTTCGTATGCGCCTACACGACCAGCTTCAGCTGGTACGCCCTCGGTGCACGCGTCGTCACCGAGCCCGAGATCGTGCTCGACGGACCGATCGCGGACCTCGTCGCGGATTCGAGCTGTAACGGGCACGCGAGCCTGTCAGCAACCGGAGGCACCGGAACGTACACGTGGCTACTCGATGCGCAGCCCGTCGGCACCGGGCCGTCGCTCTCCCTCGCGCTGCCGCTCGGCGCGAACACGATCACCGTGCAGTCGGGGGCCCGCACCGCAAGCACGACGATTCACGTCGTCGACACGACACCGCCGTCGATCAGGGTTGCGCCATCGCCCTCGGTGCTGTGGCCGCCGAACGGCAAGCTCGTCCCGATCGCGGCGAACGCCACCGTCGGCGACAACTGCGACACGTCGCCGAGCCTCACGGTGCTACGCGCAACGAGCCCGACGGCCACGCCGACAGATATGGCGACCACGAACACCGCTGTCACGCTCCGTGCGTTCCGCCGCGGTAACGAGCTGCAAGGTCGCATGTACACGATCGAGTACAGCGCAAGCGACGACACCGGTAACCGCGCAACCGCGAGCGGTGTGGTGACGGTGCCGCACGATATGCGTTAGGCCGATCCACGCGACGGCTCGGATCATCGTGCTCATGATCGGCTGCGTTGCTTCCTCAGGAGCTCGCGCAAGCAAGCGGAACTCGCCTCGGACAAACCTCGGACGAACCGCGACTGACAACGAGCGTTGAGTCCCCGGCCGATCGATCGAGGCGACATCAATCCCGGTCGGGAACGGACCCGGTGATGAAAGCGCTACAATGTTTCGGTGAATGCCTCCGTGTTTGCCTAACCTACCGCCGCCGACCAGACCACCGGGCGGATCTTCGTCCGGGCCTGCCGAATTGCCGGTCGTCGAGCTCGGCGTGACCGTACGGCGTCGGAGCCCGATAGCGTGATCCGCGCACTGGTTATCCTGACGCTCCTCGTCGGCGTCGCGATCGCCGACACCGGCGGCAGCATGGGCGGCGGTAGCTGGGGTGGCGGCGGCGCCACCACCAGCAGCAGCAGCAGCAGCAGCAGCAGCAGCAACAACAACAGCAGCAACAGCAACAGCAACAACAACAACAACAACAACAGCAACAGCAACAGCAACAGCAACAGCGGCAACGGCAACGGCAACAGGAGCAGCTCGAGCAGCGGCGATTCCAATCTCGGGACGCCGATGGGCGCGATCATCCTCGGCGGGATGCTGCTATTCCTGCTCGGATACGGGATCTACAACTCCCGCGCCCATCGCGCGCACGAGCGCGCGATGCGTTCGCGCAGGGATAACGTTTCGCGCGTCCAACCACGAGACTAGCGGTCGACCGCGGCTCGCCGTCTCGACTGGGCATCCTTACTTCGCCGCGTCTGGGATCCCGACGTCACGTCACCGCACGGATCCTGGAGCACCTCGGACTCGCTAGTTCCAGAGCCTGATGCCCCCGCCTCTCGACGGAAACCTCAGTCTCCGAGCAGGAGCTCGATCTGGTACGTGAAGCCCGCAACGAATAGCGCATCGAGCCTGCCGTCGCGATTGAAGTCATCGAGCACGAAGTTCACGTAGGCCCAGCTGCCGGTCGTGAGAGTGCCAAGGATCGAATTCGCCGCCGACGGCGTCACCGAGCTGGTGAGCAGCCCCGCGGACTTGCGCATACCGCCCATCCTGTTCGTCTGCAGGAACCGGTTCTTGTACGGGATCAACACGTCGAGCTCGCCGTTGATGTCCGGGTCAAACACGATCGCGCGGCTGCCGTGCTGTTCGGTGAACAGCGGGATCAGCGCCGGCGTCAGCGCGCTGCCATCGGAGTAGAAGACCGTGCTCGGACCGTCGGCGTGACTGAGAATGATGTCGAGCGTCGGGTTGCCATCGATATAGCCCGGCGTGATCGAGTCGGAGTAGTAGTCACCATGCAGCGACATACTCAGCGTCGGCTCGGCAAACGCGAAGTCATCACCCGCGATGAACACGTGGAGGCGGGATGGCTCGCCACCATTGGTGAGGATGTCGATGCGACCATCGTCATTGACATCCGCGACCGCGAGCCCGCCGAAAACCTGCGTTCCTGACCCTCTCCACGTCTTGGCGACGACGAACCCGGTCGGGCGATTCGCGAGCACCAGGAGCTCGGCGCCGCTGTACGTCGAGGCGGCGGACGCACGGGCGCCTGCGATCGCGAGATCCACACGACCGTCACGGTCGAAATCTGCGGCGACGACGCCAGCGTGACAGTGGTGGAAGTCCTGCATCGAGCCCGGCTGCGTCTCGCACACCTCCGCTGGAAAGGTTCCATTCTCGTTGGCGAGCACGCAGATCTCGATCTCGTACGTGTCGGTACGTTCGGAGACCACGATCATGTCCGGGTCACCATCGCCATCGTGATCGAACATCACGAATCCACACAGCCGGCGCTCGGGAAACACGCTGGCTGCATGCGGACCGAGCTGGGGCGAACCGACTCCCCAGCGATGGGCATACGTGCCCGCCGTGCCGAGCGTGCCGGTATCGCTGACGCTCGCACCGCGAACGAGATCGGGATGGCCTTCACCGTCGACGTCAATCGCGACGAGCGGGATGAGGGGCCAGTGCGGCGCGTACGGGCCATGCGCCATCAAAGTCACCTGCTGACTCGACGTGAACGTCGCGACCGGCGCGGTGACCGTGGCCTGTCCGTGCGAGATGCCGCCGGTCAAACCATCGCGCAACTCGACGCGGTACACACCCGCCAGTTGCGGCAGTACCGCGACGCCGGTGCTGCTGAGCGATGACGCATGAACGACGCGGTGCGCGGAATCAATGAAGCGCAGCTCGAGATTCTCGACGGCCCCGCCGGTGAACGTGATCGCGAACGGATCGCCGGGACGCCCGTAGATGTGCTTGGTCACGAGCTTGACCGCGCTGGGATCGCCCGCTGCGTCGGCCCCCGCCTCGCCCGGCGTCCCACTCCGGGCATCGAATTGCTCGTCGAAGCGCAGCCGGCACCCGGTGCCGAGCAAGCACGACACCAAGAGCCAGCAATGCACCCTTGATAGCATAGCGCGCACCTGACCGTGTGGGCACGAGATGTGGCCGACGACGGCAAGGGCCGCGTTTCGTGACTTCGGTACTACCCGTCGCCACGAATGAACGGCCTAATCGGCCATGGAGGCTAGATTCATGAAGCTCGGGACCAGCGCTTTGCTTTGCTTCGGGTTCGCGTTTGCAGCCGCGTGTGGCGGTGACGATGGGCCAGCGCCAACCTGCACGGGCGCCGGCTGCGAGTGCGTCGATAGCGCATGCACCTGTGTCGCCGGCGCGGACTGCAAGGCGCAATGCGGAACGGGAGATTGCTCCGTGGGCTGCAGCGAGTCCACAAAGTGCGAAGGCCACACGAGCGGGGAGCTCTCGCTTGCGTGCAACGACTCCTCGCAGTGCAAGGGAACCGGCGGGGATGCCAGCGACGTCACGTGCACCGCGAGCTCGGACTGCGACTTCAAGCTCGGCGCGATGTCCACGGTGAGCTGCAACACGAGCGCGAGCTGCAAGCTCCAGGTCGGTGACGCGAGCACCGTCACGTGCGCCGATTCGTCGAGCTGCTCGGTGAAGTGCGACGGCGACTGCAAGACGACTTGCACAGGAAGCTCCGAATGCGCGGTGACCTGCGGTGCGGCTGCAAGCCCCGCGACCGTCTGCTCGCCCGGCGTGTTCGCCTGCGGTCCGTGCTGACTGATCGCCAGCATCAGAACGGGGCCGCCGTCCGGGCATCTTCTCGAGCGTGCTCCACCTCGCGCGAAGCCGGGATCACGGGGCGTCGTAGAGCGCGAGGTAAGCGATCGCAAACCCGATGTTCACCATCTCGTAGGAGTATCGCCCGGTGAACGGGCGGGTGACGTCGACGAGCTCGGTCGTCAGCAGCTCCGACGTGGTGAGGACCTCGATCGTGTAGCGCTGCGGTCCGCCGGTCGCCAGCTCGGTGTCGTAGAGCGTACGGATCTCGTCGCCGGCGACGACCTCGCGCGACATGCGGACGAACGGGCTCGCCCGATCCGGCATGTTCGGGATCGACTCCTTGATGTAGAAGCCGGTCGCGGCCCCGGTTCCGGCCTCGTCGGCGAGCTGCGGGAACACCGAGTCGTTGAGGTTCATCGTGATGCGCGTCCACAGCCCCCCGTAGACGACGCCCTGGCCGACCGACGTCACGCGGTAGCGCAGCTCGGCGCGCGTGAATCGTGCGACCGCGTCGAACCCGATCAGCCCGACCGCGCCGGCGGCGCCCAGCTGCACCATGTCGGCGCCGTCCCACGACACGATGCCGACCGGCGCGGCGCTCTCGAGCGGGTCCTCGGTGTACGGCACGAACAGCGCGATGCGGTCTCCGGCGAGCGCCGGGCGAGGATCGCACGCGTCCCCAACGCCGTCGCTGGCTGCACCGGCATCGCGCTCGCCGCGATCCTCCTGTTCGGGATTCGCGATGCCTGGGCAGTTGTCGCACTCATCGGGGAAGCCGTCGCCATCCTCGTCATGACCGACGCACGTGGGCGACCGCGAGTCGCTGGTGCTGCCGCCATCATCGAACGTCGCGAACTCGAGCCGGCCGCACGCCGGCATCGCGAGCGCCCCTACTGCGACAAGGACAGCCGGCCGTGGCCGTAACCGCCTCGCCGCAGATCGCCGCTCGGCTCGTCGCGGCGTCTCGCCCAAACGTCTGCTCGCCCGCACGTCGAGAGCCAACCCGACCACATCCGCCGCGGATGCAGGTGGTGGATCCACGTGCGCGTGCTCGGGGTTCACGGGCGCTGCCGGTCGCACGGGTTCACCGCGCCCCCCTCCCGCACGCGACGAGCAGGACGACGATCAAGAGCTTTGTCATGCTGGGCTCACGCTATCATCGGTCTGGTGGGCCGTTGGTCCTGATCCTGCTCGCGGCGTGCTCGCCGGGGTCGGGGCTCGCGATCGAGCAGGTCGATCCAAATTCTGGTCCGAGCACGATGCCGATGCCGGTCCGGATCGAGGGTGCTGGTTTCTTGCCGATCACGAGCGATGTCCACGCTCGGGCAACGGTGAGCTGAAACACTCGGGCGCTACGCTGACGGTGACCAGCGTCAGCGCGAGCTGAGGTCCAGCGACAAGCGATGGGCGGAGATGATGTCTCACGATGCCATGATCGACTTCACGTCGTACTTTCGAACGACGTCGGCGTTCGTCAGCAGCGTCAAGTCGTCGGCCTGGGCTTGCGCGGTCAGAAGTCGATCGAACGGATCGCGGTGATGGGCAGGTAGGTTCGCGACGGCGTGGGCGTCCAGTCAGAGCGGGACGCACTTGTGAAAGTTCGTTGAGTCCGGCGAGAAGAAGCTGCCGGGTGCATCTTCGTTCTTGCGCCACCCGGTTCGACCCGCGCGCGAAACGTTTGCCAACCTGGCCAGACTCACGGGCGTCGAGACTCTCGGTTCTCACGCCGAACGCCGCACTACGGGCCACGAAGATTGTTTATCCTCGGTACCATGATCGGAACGCCCTGGTGGGCACTGCTGCTGGTCGCGGTCGGTGGATGCGACTACGTGCTTCGCCTCGAGCGCGTTCCCGACCCGCCCGGCGGCTACCGCAAGCCGATCACGATCCGCCAGACCTTCGCGGCGTCGTTCGAGGACTTCGGGGTCAGTGTCTACATCGGCGACGATGTGGATCGCGACTCTGGCGCTCGAGGACGGCAAGGACATCTCGTTCACCGCGTCCGACGGGACCGCGCTGGCGTACGAGATCGTCGACTTCGATGGCGCGACCGGCATGCTGGACGCCTGGGTACGCGTGCCTGCGCTCGGCGAGGAGACGACGATTGACCTGCGTTTCGGTCGGGGCCGCGAGATCGTGGCGGATCTCGAGGCGTGGCCGCGCACGTCGTACGTGGGCGTCTGGCACGGCTTTATCGGTGATGACTATGCGCGGGACAGCACGACCAACCGAGTGCACGCCCGGGCCGCCGACCCTGCTGCAGTGGCGGGCGAACCCGAGGGCCTCGCCGGTCGCGCGTTCGAGTTCGATGGCGTCGACGACCACTTCTGCGTCGATCCCGAGGCGGACACTGCGCTCGATCTCGGCACCAGCTCGTTTAGCTTCGGGGTCTGGGTCAAGCCCACCATCAACGTCGATGAGTTTGACGCGCCGATGGCCAAGGGTGGCGGCAATCAGCGGCCCGGCTTTGGTTTTGCGCTCGGCACCGGCGCGTGGACCGGACGGATCGCCGGTGACGGCGACACCGCGAACGGTGGGATGGGTAACAGTGCGCTCGCGGGTTGGAGCCACCTGGTAGCCGTCGTCGATCGCGACACGCAGGAGCTTCGCGTCTACCGCGACGGCGCTCCCACGAACACGCAAAGCGTGGTGACGATCGGATCGGTCAGCACGACGGAAGCATTCTGCCTTGGCTCGTACAGACCCGGACAGCAGCCCTTCCGCGGCCTCGTCGACGAGCCACGCGTGTACACGAAAGCACTGTCGCGCGCGTGGATCCAGGCTGAGCAGGCCAACCTCGTCGCTCGCGAGCAGTTCATGACGATCGGCGAGAGCGATCCGGACACTCAGCAGTTGTAGTGGAGCCCTGGCGCAGTGGTTCGGTCTCGGCGCGCTGGTCGGGGTGTTCTGCGGTGGCGCCTCGGCGCTGTTCCTGTGATCGGGGTGCTGTACGCGCGGTTTGGTACCGCGGTGCAGATGGACGCATGAACAGACAGCAGTCAGCGTTCGACGCGCTCGCGGTCGAGCTCACCGGCACCGCTGGTGCCACGGGTGCAGACCTGCTGACGGCCGAGAACAAGCCGCTCCTGCGCGCCGTGCTCCAGTATCACGTGCTCACCAGCGAGGTGGGTGCTGCGTCGATCCCGTTCGGTAAGCCGATCACGAGCGCGGAGGGCAGTGTGTTCAAGATCGACACCGGATCGCCCCCGTTCATCACGGACGGACGCAATCGTGTGTCGAAGATCACAGCGACGGACATCGATGCGAGCAACGGTGTGGTTCACCTGATCGACAAGGTGATCCTGCCGGCCGACAAGAACATTGTGCAGACGGCGCAGGCGCTGGCTGCAGCGAGCGCTGCGGAGTTCACGATCCTGGTCGAGGCGGTCGTGGCCGCAAATCTCGCGACCACGCTGTCGGGCCCCGGGCCGTTCGTTCGCCCCGACCGATGCCGCGTTCGCAGCGCTCCTGACCGAGCTCAGCGTGTCGAAGGCGGACCTGCTCGCGAACACAACGCTGCTCACCCAGGTGCTCACTTATCACGTGGTCGCCGGTCGGGTGTTCAAGGCGGACGTGCCGGTCGGCGCGCCGATCGCGATGGTGGAGACCGGCTCGATCACCGTCGACGCGAGTCTCGGCATCACCGATGAGCGAAGCCGCAAGGCAAAGATCGTCGCCACCGACACGCTGACCTCGAACGGTGTAATTCATGTCATCGACAAGGTTCTGCTGCCGGCTCCCTGAGGAAGCGTAACGGCGCGTGCGGCACGGGGCTCAAAGCAGCGTGCGCGCACTAGGTCCGCTCCTGCTGGGGTTGCTGTCGTCGCTGTTGCTGCCTGAAGCGGCGCACGCGCAACCCACGCCATCGAGCGGCCGCGAGATCTCGTTGGTCGGGCGCGTGGTCGATGATGCCACGGGCGACCCGATCGCCGGCGCGATCGTCGCGACCGGGACCCTGGAGACCACGACCGACGAGGACGGTCACTTCGAGCTCGCCGGTGTCCGCCCGACCTGGACCGATCTGGTCGTGGTGGCCGACGGCTACGAGCCGCTGGTCGAGCGTGTTCGGCCGGGGACCGCCCTGGTGTTGCGCGTCACCGGCACCGGGGAGCTCGGCGGCTCCGAGCTCATCACCATCGAGGAGAAGCGCAAGCTCGATGGCAAGGCGACGACCTACGATGTCAACGGAGACGTCGTGCGGACGCTCCCCGGCTCCGGCAACGATGCACTCAAGAGCCTGCAGAGCCTGCCCGGTACCGCGCGCGTGCCGTTTGGCCTCGGTGGCCTCGTGCTGCGCGGCTTCGCTCCGCGCGACACCAACGTGTTCCTCGACGGAATCGAGGTCCCGATCCTCTATCACTTCGGCGGCCTCGCATCGTTTTTCCCCAGCACCATGCTTGGCTCGATGGAGCTCGTCTCGAGCGGCTACGGCGCCCGCTACGGTCGCGGCCAGGGCGGCATCGTCGACCTGCGCTCGAAACCGGGCCGAACCGATCGGTGGGCCGTCGGCAGCGAGGTCAGCTTGCTCGATGCCAGCGCGCGCGCCGAAGGCCCCGCGAACGGCGGCAATGTCTCGCTCGGTATCCGGCGCAGCTTCATCGATGCGGTCCTCGCCGCAGTGCCGACCAGTGATCTCACGCTCGCACCGCGCTACCTCGACTCGCAGGTTCGCTGGGAATCAAAGTCCGGCAAGCTCACCGCGCTCCTGTTCGGCGCCGACGACGGCCTGCGGTTCAATCAATCGGACACCAGCATCGACCTTCGCCAGTCCTTCGTCCGCGCCGGCCTGCGCTATGTCGAGCGACGCGGTGACCTCGAGCTGACCGCCACGCCGTGGATCGGCTTCGACCGCACCGCCATCGTCACCGACGACAACGAGATCATCCGCAGCAACGTGACCTTCGCGACCCGCGCAACCGCGCAGCAAGATCTCGAGCATGGCTTCATCGCGGGTGGTCTCGACCTGCAAAGCAACCGGTACGACTATCTGCTCGACGCCAATGCGCCCGCCCTGCCGCCCGGCATGACGCCGTACCCGGAAGTCATCGAGGGTGTGCGGTGGGCCGCGGACCTCGGAGCGTGGGCCGAGCTCGCGCGCCGGTTTGCGGGCGACAAGCTCGTGATCCAGCCCGGGCTCCGCGGCGACCGCTTCGGCCTCACCAACGAGTGGGTGCTCGACCCGCGGATCACGCTGCGCCAGCAGGTGACGAGCAAGCTCACCGTCACGCAGTCATTCGGTCGCTACCACCAGCCGGTGCTCTCGACCGCCGCCGACTACCGCCTGCCCGGCCTCCCGTTCAAGGCGTCGCATGCGTGGCAAGCCAGCGTGGGCGCCAACTACGTCTCGAGCATGCTCGGCGGCGACATCAGCGCGAGTGCCTTCGGTGCATCGCTGCGCGACCTTCCCGTCGACGTCGTGTCAGGCGCCACGCCCTACGCGGCCCCCGGCAGTGCGGGTTCCGGCGGTGCCGTCGCAGCCACGCGCGACTTCAATGAGGAGGCGCTCGGTCGCTGGACCCCGCAGGCCATGCGAGGTCGCGGCCGAACCTACGGCATCGAGGCCCAGGTGCGGCGGCGCGTCGGCCAGATCCAGGGCTGGATCTCGTACACCTACGCTCGCTCCTACCGCCAAGGTGATCCGTGGGCGCTCGATCGCTACGCCCCCTATATCCTCGATCAACCCCACGTGTTCACCGCGCTGGCGACCGCACCGATCGGCAAGCGCTGGCGTGTCGGCGGCCGCGTGCGCTACGCGAGCGGTAACCCGATCACGCCGACCACTGGCTCGTTCTTCGATACCAGCGCGCAAACGTACGTGCCGCTCTCGGGTGCCGCGCTCTCGGATCGATTGCCTGCCTTCGTGCAGCTCGACCTGCGCGTCGATCGGTCGTGGCAGCGGTCGTGGGGCACGCTGAAGCTGTTCCTCGACGTGCAGAACGTGACCAATCGGGTGAACCCAGAGGGTGTGTCCTACAACTTCGACTACAGCTCGCGCGATTACACACGAGGCCTGCCGGTGTTCCCATCCCTGGGCCTGGAGTACCTCCAGTGAGGCGTGGCCTGATGGCACTGCTGGTCGTGGGTGCCTGCAGCGACGACGGCGTCGATCCGATCACGAAGATCACGAGTCCGCGCGTGCTCGCGATCACCAGCGAGCCGTCGGTCCTCACGATCGATGGAACGCTCCAGCTGACGGCGTTCACGGTCGATCCCGACCGTCCACGCTCGACGGAGGTCCGCCTCCGGGCATGTGCCCCGTGGAAGATCGTGTCCGAACCCGATCGAGACTGCGTGGGCAGCGATGCCATGGCGCTCGGCACCGACGAGCTTTCGGCCGCAGCCCTCCAGGCGGCGTTCCCGTCGCCGCCGGGAATCAACGCGCCGCCCGATCCGTGGGGCGCGGCGATCGCGGCCGGAATCCGGCTCCAGATCCCGATCATCGCGGAGGTCCTTGTCGATGGCGTCACCTTGGTCGCGCGACGTGACGTCGAGGTCGTCGATCGTGGCGTTGTCCGCAGCAACCCGCGTGTGGTCGATGTTCGGTTCGACGGGATCGCGACGACAACGCTGCAGGCCGGTACGGCCTACGCGCTGACCGTGTCGATCGATCCGGCGAGCCTGGATGTGCCGCCGGGCGGTGGTAGCCGCGAGCAGGTCGACATCTACTTCTACAGTCCCGCCGGTGAGCTCGCCGATCCGCGGGTCGAGCTCGAGGATCCCGATGCGGAGGCGCCCGGGTCCGAGCCGACGACGTACACCGCCGGGCCCCGGGGCTCGAGCTGGCTGTTCGTCGTCACGACCGATGACACCGGCGGGATGGGCTTGGTCTCGGTGCCACTCGAGATCCAGTGAGGCCAAACCAGCGAACTGCCCCTCGTCGCGATCGACGGAGCGCCTCGCAAGGGCAGCCGTTTCGTGACTTCGCTTCTACCCGTCGCCACGCCACGAATGAACGCCTAATCGGCTATGGCGGCTAGACCCATGTGGCTCGGGACCAACGCTTTGCTTCGGGTTTGCGCTTCGAATCGTGCGCAGCTCTTCCTCGTGCGCGCCGTCGGGATCCGTGGTCTTGACCGCGACCCCCTGCTCGCACAACACGCGGCTTACCGAGACTGCGTGCCGGCGGACCACGAGCCGTAATGCACGAACGGCGCCCAGTAGTAGGGCCTCGAGAAGCGACCGCCCCCCAGGCGTCCGTGGATGAGGGAGCGTTTCGCTTCTGCCATCGACTGCGCAAAGCTGCGGCCTTGGGTCTGGCTCGTCTCGTAGGCCGACAACATCAGCTCGGCAGTGGAATCGTCGGCCACCGCCCACAAGCTGACCGCAACCGCACGTGCCCCGGCGACGAAGAACGCTTGTGTCAATCCGACGACGCCCTCGCCAGCATACAGCTTGCCGAGACCGGTTTCACATGCCGACAACACGACCTGCTCGGCGTCGATTCGCAGCTTGGCGATTTCCGCCATCGTGAGGAATCCGTCCTCCGCTTCCAGCGCCTTCTTGGTCTGCGACAACACGAGCGCCGAAAGCGAAGGCGTCTCCGGCAATGCGATGCCGTGGGTAGCGAAATGAAGCGTCCGGTATTTCGCGAGATCGCCCTCGCGCGACATCCGCTTGATCCGCGCCTCTGTGACCGAAGGCCCAAGCAGCACCTTCGTATCGGCAACGATGCGCGCGATGCCGTTCACCTCCTTACGCGTTCCAGGCAGGTCCGCAAAGGAGCCATAACCAAGATCGGCATATGTCTCGGTCAGAACCTGCCCGCGATCCTGACGACGTTGCGCGTCCCACGCAACGTGCCCTCTCGGTCGCTCCTCGACCGGTTTTTTCTCCGTCTCTTCTTTGTATGCGGCCCCTCCCATCGCGAGCACCGCGTGCTTGCCGGTGGTCGTTCTCTTTGCTCGATGCCGAATCAGCTCTGCGATGGCGAGCGACGGCGTGTACGTGACGAGTCGATCCTCGATCAGGTAAGCCTTTTGGGTCCGCAGCGCTTCGAAGGGCAAGAAAGCGAGGCTGCCGTCCGGAACGATGACGAGATGAGAACGGCTCGTCAATGCGCGATCGTCACCCAGGAGCGCATCGAAGAAGATCCGAGCCTGCCGGTCGCGCTCGGCGTCGTCGGCAGGTTCGATGCTGGTGAGGAGCTCTCGATAGGCCATGATGGCGTTGGCGAGCGCATCGCGATTGCCCTTGAGGCTCGTCGCACCGACCTCCCCAGCCCGAGGTGCGAGGCGCGCCAGCATCGTGGTGGTGTCGATCTCGGTGGCGGTCACGCCGTCCGTCGTCGCCACAAAGCGGAGCAGCTGGTTCCAGCCCACGTTGGCGAAAAAAACGACCGCTGTTTCTTTGCCGAGCTGTTCCAGGTATCGCTTCGTCAGCGCCTTTGGATCGCTCAAGTTGGTCTCTTTGCCTGCGCTCAGCAGTTGATCCGTAAGGTACTTGGCGCGCGACGAGTCCGCGGCCAAGAGGGCCTTCTCGAAAGCGCCCGCGCGCACGTGCGTCGACGTCAGCCACTCGTATGTATCGATCTGTGAAGCCAGGTAATCACGTCGAATGTCACCGGTCGCTCCCTTCCGCAGCAGCTCCTTGATGTCGATCGAGCGCGTGAGCGCCTGCTCGGCCTCCCCATAGCGCTCGAGGTACCAATATGCAGTGCCGATGTTGCTGAGCACCGTGGCTGCCTCGTGCCGCTGCCCCAGCTTGGTGTGGAGCTCGAGCGCCTCTCGATAATAGTTCAGCGCACCTTCGTAATCGCCGAGCGAGTAGCTCGCCGCGCCGACGTTGTTGAGGCGAACGGCAATCTTGTCCTCATCCCCGAGCTTGCGCGCAGCGGCGAGCGCAGTCTCGTATTGCTTGCGTGCTTGCTCGTAGTCGCCACGATCCATGTACACGGTGCCGACATTCGCCATCCGTGCGGCGATCGCACCCTCGTCACCGAGCCGCCGATCGATCGCGAGCGCTTTCTGAAAGCGATCGAGCGCCTCGTCGAGCTTGCCCTGGTAACGGTAGACGGTGCCGATGTTGTTGAGGAGGCGGGCGATGCTGGCGTCGTGCTTCAACGTCTTCGCGAGATCGAGGCTCTCGTCGTAGAACTGCAATGCCTCGCCGTAACGCCCCCACGCAGAGTGGACGATCCCGAGGTTCGCCAACGTTCTCAGAACTGTGTCGGTGTCCTTTGCGTACTTCGCGACGCTGAGCGCCATTTGCCACGCGTCGACGGCGAGGTCGAAATCCCCGCGGTTCTTGTGAATGCGCGCGATGCTGTCGAGCGTGGCGGCGTAGATCTTGTGGTTGCCAACGCTGCGCCAGTTCTCGGCTGCCTGTTGATAGAGAGAGAGCGCCCGCTCCTGATCGCCAGCGGCGAGCGCCGCTTCCGCTTGCCGCTCGAAGCTGACGGCGCTCTCGACGTGGTGCCGAGGCAAGGCGCAGCCCGCTGCAAGCCCCACGAGCGCTACGAGTATGACCGCGTGGCGACTCATCACTTCGCGCGGTGGTGCGGCGTCACGAGGATCTCGGGCTCTGCCTCGATGAGGACGGTGTCCTTGTCGTAGATCGTCGTCACGTGCTGTCGGGGAGGGATGTAGCGCGTCGCGGTCTTCGTTTCGTAATGTGTTTCGGACCGCATGACCGGCTCGCTGCGGCACACGTTTTGAGACTCGTAACGAGTGACCATGCGGGTGCGCGAGACCATTCGGGTGGACTTGCTCACGTAGTCGTATTGGTTTTCGTAATACGTCTCGCTGCGTGTGACCGGACGGCTCACCATGGAGCATCGATACTCGTAGTGCGTGACCATTCTCGTGGTGGGCACGGTTTGACTATGCGTCTCTGTACGCCCGGGCTGGTACGCCACGTGGGTCTGCTCCTCGAGCTTGCCGGCGCGGCCTAGCTGTTTTTGCGGAGGGAGGGCCTGGCTCGGACGGCCGGCACACGCTGACGCAAACACCGCGGTCACGACCACGAGCGCACGTACGCATGTCGACACGCTGCGAGGGTCGCAGATGTCCCGACCGATTGAAACTCGACGCCCCTTCGAGCGCGCGGAGAACGCCCGCTTAGCGCGCAGGTTATCGAGGTACACTGCCCTCATGGTGCGCGCCGTGCTCGCGCTTTGTTTGATTCAGGTGGCGTGCGGCCTCGACGACCAGCTCGTTCGGTGCGGGGACCTCGCATGCCCGGTGGGGATGGTCTGCACGTCAGGCGGGTGCGCGACGTTCGAGCAAGCGGCAGCGTGCGAGGGGCTCGCGGCGGGCGCAGCGTGTTCGGCGAGCGGGCGCGAAGGGACCTGCACTGGCGGCGCGTGCCACCCCGTGGCATGCGGCAACGGTGTGATCGACGCATCCGAGGTCTGCGACGACGGCAACGTTCTATCGGGCGATGGCTGCGCGGCCGACTGCTACTCGGACGAGACGTGCGGCAACGACATCATCGATGGCGTGGTCGGCGAGCAGTGCGATAGCGGCATCTACGGGCTGTCCAACGACGGCTGCACCTCGCGGTGCACGATCGAGTTTGATTCCTGGCGCGAGGTGACTGGAACCGTGCCGCCAACGCGAGTCGGGCTGAGCCTCGTCACGGACCTCGATGGACATGTGCTGCTATTCGGCGGACGCGACCAGTCGAGCCTCGAGCTACTGAACGACGCGTGGTCGTGGGACGGCATCGGCTGGTTGTCGTCCGCAGACCCGATCGGCGCTCCATCGCCGCGGCGGTCCGCGGCGATCGCGCACGATATCGAGCGCGGTCGCATCGTCGTGTTCGGCGGGATCGACCCGCAGGATGCTCCGCTCGCGGACACGTGGGAGTGGACCGGCCGGGTCTGGATCGAGCACCACCCGGCGACGTCACCGCCACCTCGGATGTTTGCGGCGATGACCTACGATGCGACGAGCAAGCGCGTGCTGCTATTCGGCGGTACCGCGAACAACATCGCTCAGGCGGACACGTGGACGTGGGACGGCACCACCTGGAGTCAGCTCTCGCCGCCGGTATCGCCGCCGGCGCGTTCACGTGCCGCGCTCGTCCATGATCCCAAGCGGGGCGTAACGGTGCTGATGGCCGGGTCGGCGGCGGACACGCTGGCCGACACCTGGGAATGGGACGGCGCGACCTGGACTGAACGGAGCGTGGGAACCCCGTCTGCGGCGACACCACTGGCTGTTTACGACGCCGCGGCAGAGACCATCCTGGCGACGACGTTGACGCAGACGTGGGAGTACGACGGTCAGATGTGGACGCAGCGCACCGGCGCCACCGCTCCCTCCGGGGCGTTCAACGGCATGGCCTTTGACAAGCGCCGTGGTCGCGCCGTCTATTACAAGGGAAACGTTGCCGCTTCCGCCGAGACCTGGGAGTGGGACGGTAACGCGTGGACGCAGATCACGGCGGTGCTCCTCCACCCAGGCTTCGCGCGTACCGCTGCGTATGACTCGGCGCGTGGCCTCGCGCTGCTGTGGGGAAGCGGGATGTGGGGCTGGAATGGGAGGGGCTGGCGCCGGTTTGAAGCGCCGGGGGTCACGAACACCGGGCTCTCGCCCACCATGGAATACGACGAGCTACGCGACGAGGTGATCCTGTTCAACGGGTCTTCGTCCGAGACGTGGCGCTGGAAGAACTTCGCGTGGACCAAGCTGGCCCCGGCGACGCAGCCGCCTAGTCGTGAGGGAGCCGCGATGACCTACGACGCGCGAGCGCAGATGGTCGTCCTGTTCGGGGGATACTCTGGCGGCAACAGCACGAACACGCGCGCCGACCTGTGGGCGTGGGATGGGACGACGTGGATCGAGCGCACCGATACCAATGCGCCTCCTCCGCGCAGCGGCGCGTCACTCGCGTACGACAAGCGGCGCGGCAGGCTCGTGCTGCGGGGTGGCTCGGGAGGCACGGTCATGTTGGGTGACACGTGGGAATCGGACGGTACCCAGTGGGTCCAGCTCCAGCCACCGACGTCGCCATCGGCGTCGAGCTACGGCCCGCTCGTGTACGATCCGCAGCGCGCGGCGGTGCTGTACGTCGGAGCGGGAACCGCCGGAACCTGGCAGTGGGATGGCGTCACCTGGACGCGCGTCGCGCTCCTCGATACGCCGACCCGTCGAGGCTTGGTCGTGACGACCGACGTCACCGGCGGCGTGCTGGCGTTCGCAACATCCGATCCGTCGGGCAACTACGTTTACGAGACGTGGAGGCTCCGCTTCGAATCCGCAGTCGTGTCGCCCGAGCGATGTCTGTTCGCGACCGAGGACTCCGATAGCGATGGTTTCGCCGGCTGCATGGATCCTGACTGCTGGCGTCGGTGCGCGCCGAGCTGCCCACCAGAAACACTACTATGCGATCCGACCACCCCGCGCTGCGGTGACGGCGTGTGCTCAATGATCGAGGATCGCGAGTTGTGCCCCGCAGACTGTTCGTAAATCAGGCACCGCGCTTCAGAGCTTCGGGATTCGCACGCGGCTGATCATCAGCGTGCCGGAGACGGCAAACAGGAGCACCAGCGGATGCAACACCATGCTTCCGAAGGCGACCTCTCCGAGCCACAGGTTTTCACGCACGTGACCCGCCGCTGCGGCGATCGTGACGAGCACGACAAGGATGAGCGAGGAGGGGATCGGTGTGCCTTCGAAGTAGCGAACCTTGTCGGAGCCCTCCGATAGCTCGGCCGCGGTCACATTGAAGCGCGCGAGACGCGACACACCGCAAGCCACGAAGTAGCCGAGCACGATCTTGTCCAGCGCCCCGTGCATGCCGCAGACAAATGCGAGCATCGCGGGCGCCACGCCGAACGAGATCACGTCCGCTAGAGAGTCCAGCTCGCGACCGAGCAACGAATGACTCTTGCGCCAGCGTGCGATGCGGCCGTCGAGAACGTCGAACACCAACGCAGCGACGATCAACCCGCAAGCACGATAGACGTGATGGACCTCGTGGGACTCCAGAAAGGTGATCGCGGAGAACAGAGCGCCCATTCCGCACGCAGCGTTGGCGAGCGTGAACCAGTCCGCCAAACGAAGCTCGTAGATCATCGGCTTACGCGGCAGGGATGACGGCATGGTGCATGAGAACATGATTTCATGTCGTGCCCATCGAACCGTGGAGGGCGACACCATGGGACTCTTGACCTTCAGCATCAATGTCACCCTGGATGGCTGCGTCGACCACCAGGAGGGAATCGCCGACGACGAGACACACGCCTTCTTCACCCGCCTCATGGCTGAGGGCGGGGCGATGCTGTGGGGCCGCGTCACCTACGAGATGATGGAGAGCTTCTGGCCGGCGGTCGCCCGCGGCGACGAGGAGGCGCCGCCGGCGCTCCGCGAGTGGGCGGTCCAGCTGGAGGCCAAGCCGAAGTACGTGGTGTCGTCGACGCGACAGGACTTCCCGTGGACCAACAGCCACCACATCGCCGGCGACCTGCGCACAGGCGTGCAGAAGCTCAAGGACGCGACCCCGGCCGGCGTGCTCCTCGGTAGTGGCAAGCTCGCGACCGAGCTGGACCGACTCGATCTGATCGACGAGTACAAGTTCCTCGTCCACCCCAGGATCGCCGGCCACGGCCCGACCCTGTACCAGAGCGGGCTGCCCAGCACGCGACGGCTCGAGCTGGTCTCGGCGAAGCCGCTCCGCTGCGGCGCGGTCGCCATGCACTACCGGCGCGCTGACTCAGAGCAGCCCTGAGGACGAAGCGCACGCAGCAGCTAAACTTCGCACGGAATCCGGCAGATCTTCCCGCGGCGGCCTCGTCGGAGAGTGTAAGAAGCCGCTGGCCCAAGAAGTATGTCGACCATCCTCACCGTGCAGGACCTGCACAAGCGGTTCGGCAATCGCATTGTGCTCAAGGGCGTGTCGTTCGCGGTCGGAGATCGCGATCGGATCGGCCTGATCGGCGCCAACGGCTCCGGCAAGTCGACGCTCCTCAAGATGATCGTGAAGGGCGCGGGGGTCTCGGAGAGCGAGGCCGCGCTGCTCGAGCCCGACGAGGGGCAGATCACGTGGCGGCGCGATCTCGTGCTCGAGTACGTGGCGCAGGAGCCCCGGCTCGACGAGGCGGCTACCATCCACACGACCCTGGCACGGTCCGAGGACATCTACGACTACGAGATCGAGACCGTCGCGGATGCGCTGCAGATTCCCCCGCTGACTTCGAAGATCGGCACGCTGTCGATCGGCGAGCGCCGCCGCGTCGCGCTCGCGCGGGCGCTGCTCGGAAAACCAGACATCCTCGCGCTCGACGAGCCGACCAACCACCTCGACGTCCGCACCGTCGAGTGGATCGAAGACCGGCTCGCGCAATGGCCGGGCGCGCTGATCGTCGTCACCCACGATCGCTCGTTTCTGGACAAGGTCGCGAACCGGATCTGCGAGATGGATCGCGGCAAGCTCCACAGCTACGACGGCGACTACACCGAATTTCTGTTGAAGCAGACCGAGCGGCTATCCGTGGAATCCGAGCACGAGCGGGTGCGCGCAGCGTTCGTCAACCGCGAGATCGACTGGATCCGGCGCGGGCCCAAGGCGCGCGGGGTCAAGGCGAAGGCGCGCATCGACCGCTACGACGCAGCGGTGGCCGCGCGCCCGGTCGGCGATCAGCTGCTGCCGCGCGAGCTCGAGCTGCGGCTACCTACCGGCCCGCGCCTCGGCAGCACCATCATCGAGCTCAAGGGCGTCGCCAAGCGCGTCGGCGAGGGCGAGGACGCCCGCACGCTGTTCTCCGGACTCACGCTGCTGATGAAGAAGGGCGACCGGATCGGCATCGTCGGCCGCAACGGGGCCGGCAAGACCACGCTGATCCGGACCATCCTCGGCGAGCTCACGCCCGACGCGGGCACGGTCGTGCTCGGCCAGAACACGCGGCCCGCGTACCTCGAACAGAGCCGCCGCGACCTCGTCGCGGACAACACCGTCGTCGAGGAAGTCGCCGATGGCTACGACCACGTCGAGCTCGAGGACGGCCGCGTGCACGTCAAGTCGTTCCTCAAGACGATGGGGTTCCCTCCGACCGTGGTTGACTCCAAGGTCGGCCAGCTTTCGGGCGGCGAGCGCAACCGGGTCCAGCTCGCCAAGCTGTTGCGCCGCGGTGGCAACGTGCTCGTGCTCGATGAGCCGACCAACGATCTCGATCTCGTGACGCTCGGCGCGCTCGAGCACGCGCTGATCGCGTTCCCCGGGTGCGCGTTGATCGTGTCGCACGATCGGTGGTTTCTCGACCGCGTCGTGACTGGGATCCTCGCGTTCGACGAGTTGCCCAGCGGCGAGAGCAACGTGACGTTCTTCGAGGGCAACTACACGAGCTACCAGGCCAAACGCCGCCGCTGATCTCGCCAGCCCGAAGCCGAACGAACGTAGGGCGATGGCGTGAGTGGGCAACTTGGCTCTGGTGATAGCGGGGACCGAGGCGATCAGCCGGGCGAGATGGGCGACAGCTTGCCGGTCGTGGACCTGGGCACGGGGAAGACCGCAAAAGCACTCAGTGCCGGCCGGGCAACGGTTTGCGCGATCCTCAACTACCTCCTGCCGATCTCGCTGTTCTAAGAGTCGACCGGTCGCTCACAGTTTCTTGCAGAGGAGCTCGAGGTCGCCAACGTCGCTCGGACCGTCGATGATGTCCTCCAGTTCGGCTTCGCAGCGCTCGCGGGTCCGCATGCTGAACCGGTTCGACCTCACCCGGATGCGTCCGACCGGCGCCATGAACTTGAAGGTCCCGTCGGCGGCGGTGGTGTGGTTGTAGTCGTCATAGAAGGAGCCCGGGTGGACGACGCTGTCGGCGGACTCGGCAAGCACGATCTGCCCGCCGAGTGGCTGCTTGGTGTTTCCGTCGATCAGACGGCCGCGGATCTCGACCATCGGTTGCAGCGTGAGCGCCAGGTCCTTCTTGGCTTCGCCGGGCGCGAGCGTGAGCTTGAGCGCGACGAACCCGCGACCGGGATCGGTGACGGTGAGAGCGAGCGGCCCCGATGCGATCTGCTCGAGGTGGAACGCGCCGTTCGTACCGAGAAACTCTTCATCGCGATAGAAGGTCTTTGCGTCATCGCGCACCGCGACGACGAGCTCGCGCGCGTGTTTACCGTCGGGGTACGCGACCGTTCCGGCGATCGACGTGGGCGTGACGATCGTGAGCGTCAGGGTCGAGCCGGGTGTCACTCCTTTCTGCGACGCGATCGGCGCACCGGGGCGTGAGGCCTTCACGGTGTATGCATCCAGTCCGAGGCCGGTCAGCGTGAATGTGCCGTCTGCGGCCGTCAGCACGGGATGCTCGTTCCAGCCCAGGGTGAAGCCACCATCACCAAAGAAGCCACTCGGGACGCTCGCGGTGACGACCGCATCGGTGACAGCCCCACCATTCGCGTCGACCACCTTGCCTTTGATCACCCCGTCTTGGGCTGGCACCTTGACCTGCACGTTCACGCGCTGGCCTGCGGCGACAACGACATCGACACCCGGTGCGATCGGGTGCGACCAGTCGACGGCGGCATAGACGTGATACGCGCCCGGCTGCACCGCAATGTCGAATGCGCCGCCAGACGAGACCGACGGCGCCATCAGACTCTTGCCCTCGGCGCGTTGCTCTTTGGGATCGGCGCGGATCTCGAGTCCCGACACGGGCCGCCCCGCAGCATCGACGAGCGTCCCCGCGATCCGCGCACTCGCCTGGACTTTCAGGTCGAGCACCCTCGCTTGTGCTTCGGCGAGCGTCGCCTTGTCCGCGGAGTGTCCACCGTCGAGCGCGGTGGCAGTGACGGCGTAGTTGCCGGCACGCAGGCCGGTGAGCTCGTACCTACCATCATCGTCGGTGCGGTCGATCTCGCTCCACTCGCCCACCGCTTTGACCTCGGCGTCGGCGACCGGCGCACCGGTCTCGTTGATGACCCGACCGCGGATGGACGCTCCCGGATTCACGCGCCATACGAGGCCGTCCTGGTCTTTGTCGGTCACGACGACACGCGCGTACGGCGCAGGGCTCTCGTAGCCGCCGGGACATTTGGGATGCACGACATACTCGCCGGGCAGCAGGCCGTCGATGTGCACCTGGCCGCCCTGCCCGTCGTCGATCATGGAGCGCTCGTGCTCCGTCCGCGGATCGCGAACGTCGACGCGCGGCTCGGGACACGGCGTATCGCCGAGCATCACGACACCGCTGAGCCTCGAGGCGGCGAGGAGCGGAATCCTCACGGTGGTCTGCTTGCCGAGCGATACCGTGACCTCCCCGCTCGCCGCACCAAAGCCATTCGCAGTGCGGGCGGTGACCTTGAACTGCGACGCTGCGAGGTTGCCGAGCGTGAACGTCCCGTCCGCGCCTGTCAGTGTCTCGCTGACCATGTCGAGCGAGCGTGCAACGACGGTGGCATCGGGCACGGGGCGCCCGCTCGGATCGACGACCGTTCCGGCGATGCTTCCCTCGGGCATCAGGAGGATGACGACCGAGGTCGGCGCTTCCGCATCCACGCTGCTCTCGCCGTAGCCGTCGGCGACCGCGGTCACCTCGACGCGACCCGGCTCGACCCACAGTTGAAACTCGCCATCCTTGCCGCTGACCACCGGTGGCGACCAGAAGCGGCGCGTCTCGCCGAGCATGTCGAAACCGCCCTCGGTCTGCACGCGAACCTTGCCACCCGCGATCGGGCCGCCGTTGATGTCCTGGACGATGCCCGACAACAGCACGCCGGCGCGCAGCACGAGGTCGACCTTCTGTCGCGCTTCGCCCGTACCGAGGACGAACCAGCTGCCGCTCGGCGAGCCGACACCAAAGGTCGCGGGTCGATGTTGCGCGGCGAACGCGGTCACTCGGTATGCGGTGGCAGCGAGGTTCTCGATCGCGTACGCGCCCTGCGCGTCTGTTGTCGTGCACGTCTGTCGCTCGCTGCGGGTGGCCGCGCACACCGACGCGCCCGCAAGCGGACCTTTAGAATCCATCACGTCTCCGCGGATCGAGGCGCTCCCACCCGTGGTTGCGGTTCGGACACGGCTGGCGCCCCCGCTCGCGACCGCACTGCCATGTCCGGCGCCGTCCCGATCGGCCGGCCTCCCGCGAACGAGATAGAGAACGGCCACGATGCCGATGACCGCAACACCGATGGCTCCCAACACGCTCCGGTTCATCATTCCGATCCAGGCCTCTCTCAGCGTCAGCTCCGCGTGGCGACGCTCCGATCAGCGTCTCACGTTGCCGTGGTGTCCGATGCAGTAGCTCGGCATCGGGTTGCACGGCTGGGCCAGAGAAGGAGGACCCGGAGCCGGCTTCCTCGAGGAGTCGCTCCGAAGGAGCGCTCGGGTCAGGCCGCCGCCGAGCGAGCGTCGGGACGCGCCTCGAGCGAGCGACCTGCGGTGTCGAGCGCTGCGCGCAGCTCTGTCGCACTTTGATAGCGCTCGCCAGGCTCCTTGCTGAGCAGGCGATCGATGATCTCAGCGACGCCCGCAGGCGCGTGGCGACCGGCGCGCGGCGGCGAGGCCATCACATGACTCAGCACGACGTCCGCGTGTGTACCGAGGTGGAACGGCGGCTTGCCCGCGGAGAGCTCGAACAGGATGCAACCGAGTGCATACAGGTCGCTGCGAGCGTCGTCAGCCAGCCCACAGGCTCGCTCGGGAGCGAGATAGCGCGCGAGCTCGGTGTTCTCGGAGAAGTCGGCGGTAGTCGATTCGTCGCGCTCGACGAGCTCGACGTTCGCGACCTTGTTTCCGACAAGCGTGACGAAGACGTTCGACGGAGACAGGCCGCGGCGCCATTGCCAGCGCGCGTGGAGAGGGGCGATCGCGTCGCAGCAGCGCAGGCCAATCTCGAGGACCTTCATGGGGTCGAGGACGCCGTCGCGCGCCATCAGCTCGGCGAGCGATAGCCGCTCGCGTCGTGCTGTGAGGCGGCGGGATCGTGACTTCGACATGGTGGCCTCTCCAGCATGTTGCGTGCCCGCCGCAGGAGCCCCATCGCTACCCGAGTTCGCCGACTTTGGTGCGTGGCCCTGCCGCAGTGCGCGCGTCAGCACGGCGCGGTTGCCACCGTGAGACCGCCTTATTCGCCGCAAGCTCAGTTCGGGCGCGGCGCGACGCACATGCGCACCGCCACTTTGCTCGGTTTTCCCTCGAGCGGGCACGGCCACACGGTCCCCTCGAGGGCCTTCTTCACGCACGCCGCGACCTTGCTACCCGGCGGAGGCGCGGTCACGGCCGCGAGCACGACCTTCTGCGTCTTGCCGGCAGGCGAGATCGTGAACGTCGCATCGAACGAAGCGGGGCCATCCACGCAGCCTGCGACGCGCTCACGCGTGTCGGTATCGAGCGTCGAAGCGACGCGCAACCACGGATCGTCGTCGCGGTAGTTGGCGAGCTCGAAGAAGACCGGTGAGTCCTTGCCGCTGCTGAGCGAGCCCAGCAGCGAGTCCGCAGCCTCGTCGGGCACGAGTCGCTCGGCCGATGCGAGCCACTCGGCGGCGGGAACATCACGCGACACCGTCTTTGCGAATTGCGCCCTGGGCAAGCCGGTGTGGTCGTCACTGCCTGCGCGCGTGTACTCGACACGGAGACCGCATCGCTGCTTGTCGCCGTACCAGATGCACGTGGTCTGGATCTCCCCGACGATCAGATGGCGCCGCTTGTGCGCGATCACGGCAGGCAATGGCGGTGCTTGACCGCAGCTCGGGGCCTTGGCGTGCAGCTTCTTCTGCGCGACGAGCTTTCGTGCCGCCGACATCTCCTTGTCATCGACGACCGGCATGCCGACCTCGAGGCCGAGCTTGGCGGCGACGGCTTGCTCCAGCTTCGTGGCGTCGGCGGCGCTCAGATCCGAGCCCACGTAGATGTACGCGACAGCCGGCTTGGCCTGTCTGTCGGCCGGCGGTGCGTCGGGATCGACGTGGCGAGCTTCGGTCGAACTGCAGTCGGAGAACATCGCCGGCGGCTTCGCAGGCGGCGTGCGTGCCGGGACACTCCTGCGCGCGACGACACGATCCTCGAGCACCTTCAGGCTTGCATCTCGCTCGCGGCAGAACGCCTCCCACACCTGGAGCGGTGATGGTGCATTGGGCGAAGCCGCGATGCACTTCTGGAGACCTGCGCGCGCAGTTGCCGTCAGTGGCGCAGCTTGGTTCTCGACCCCCTCGCGGAATACAGCGCGCGTTTCGGCAGCGAAGTCCCCGCTCGCGTATTCCTTGGGCGGCTCGAGCGAGAGCAGATCGCTGATGAAGTCATCGGCCGCGACACTGAACACGACACTCGCGAGCAGCTGCATGCGCGGATCGGGGTCGCTGGCGATCGCGTCTGCATCCGCACGTACCTCGCGCGTGAGCTTCACCCGCATCTCGATCCAGCCTTGCAGCGGCCCGAGCCACATTCGCGGATCGGCTCCCTCGAGCATCGGGGCCTTGTCTGCGAGCGCCACATTCACCCGCTCGATCGCACGGAGCGCCATCGGATCGGAGAGTGGCCCATCCCAGATCGGACGCCCGAGCAGCACGGGCGCCGGCGCTGCGGGCGATGGATCAGGCGCGCGCGCCGGTTCCTGAGTCCGGGTCGAGGATGAACCACCGCAGGCGGCCGAAGCCAGAACGAGAACGAGCGAGGACAGACGCATCGGGCCGACGGTACTACGCGTGCTTCAGCTGTGTATCGCGACGGGTCTTGAGGCGGATGAGCGTCCTCGCGCTGCGATTGGGCGACAAACCTGGCACCCCTGTTGGGGCGTCGGACGGATCTTGCGCGCCTAAGTGGACGCAGACGTCAGTGCGTTGCCGTTATCCACACGTGACACGCGCGGCTGTCGATGCCGCTGGTGCCAGCGGGCAGGGCCGCGCTGCCGCCGAGGAGCTTGCCGTGTATCCACGATGCTCCGACCAGGGCCGCCGATGATGGAGCATATGTGGCGAGCACGCCGACGGCGATCTCGTAGCCGTCGCCGGCCGTGTCATCGAGCGGCGCCTTGAGCCCGACCGCCGCACCGGCGCTGAAGCCTTGTGCGACACCGACCATTCCGGACAACGACCAACAGCGTCAGGCTATCGCTAACGCCGACCGCAATATCCGGAGCGATCGAAACCGTATCACCTGCGTGATCAGCCGATGCGTCGACCTCGACGGTCACCGAACCTTGCACACGACCCGCCGGGAGCGTAAGGCCCGATCCTCCAGTCGCCGGATCGACGGCAACTACCAGCGCCAATGCCAACACGCTCGATGCCAGGGGTCTCATGACCCGCCCTCGATGCAAAGTGTGGGCGCACGCAATGTCCATGCGTCGCGCGTGTTCGGATGGCGATCATCGACACGCGACACGAGCGCACGGCACGCCCTAACGCGCTGCTCACAGTCGAATGCTTGTTCGTCGGGCTCGATCGGAGAGCAGTCGTGGTAGCCACAGATCGTGAGGACCGCTTCGATCATCGCAATCGTGGCGGCGATCGTGATCGGGGCGGCGATCGGCCTCGGCCTGTTCACGTTCGTCCACGCACGAGGTGCGTCGTACCTCGGCAGCGATCCCGCGTCGTGCGCGAACTGCCACGTCATGGAGCAGCACTATGCGGCCTGGCGCAAATCGAGCCACCACGCGGTTGCCGTGTGCAACGACTGCCATGCACCGCCGAGCGGTCTGCCGAAGTACTGGGTGAAGGCAGTCAATGGCTATCATCATTCATATGCATTCACGACGGGCGACTTTGTCGACCCGATCCGGATCACCGAGCGCAACCGCAAGGTGACCGAAGCACAGTGCCGCCGCTGCCACCAGGACTTGATCGAGACCATGGGCCACGCCACCGACCTATCGTGCATTCGGTGTCACGAGTCGGTCGGTCATCGCACAGGAGACTGAGATGGATGAGACAGCCACCAAGCCTCGTCGTCGACGAGCTCTACTTCTCGTGGGCGCGGCGGCGCTCGCGGGCGCTCTAGCGGCGGCCGGCGTCGCGGCGCTGCTCGTGAACATCTCGAATCGCAAGCACGAGGCGCAGAACCCGTACTTTCGCGTTGTCGAGCTGACGGAGACGACGGTTGATCCCGCGATCTGGGGCAAGAACTTTCCAGGTCAGTATGACGGCTATCGCCGCACGGTCGATCAGATACGCACGCGCTACGGGGGCAGTGAAGCCATCCAGCGCACGCCGACCCAGGCGGATCCGCGTTCGATCGTTGCTCAATCGCGGCTCGAGGAGGATCCGAGGCTCAAGACGATCTGGGAAGGGTATGCGTTCTCGAAGGACTTCCGCGAGGAGCGCGGTCACTCGTACATGCTCTCGGACCAGGAGTTCACCGATCGGCAACACGTGACAAAGCAGCCGGGAACCTGCCTGCACTGTCACGCGTCGATCTACACCGCATACAAGACCGCCGGGAACGGCGACCTCATGGCGGGTTTCGAGAAGATGAACCCCATGCCTTACGCGGAGGCGCGCAAGCTCGTCACGCACCCGATCGCGTGCATCGACTGTCACGAGCCCAAGACGATGGAGCTGCGGGTCACGCGTCCTGGGTTCATCGAGGGCATTCGCGCCGTGAAGGCCAAGGCTGGCATCAACGGGTACGACGTCAACCGCGACGCTTCTCACCAGGAGATGCGGTCGTTCGTGTGTGGCCAGTGCCACGTCGAGTATTACTTCAAAGGGCCCGAGAAGCGGCTGACATATCCGTGGTTCGGCGGCCTCACCGTCGACGCGATCTACGCCTACTACACCGAGGTCCAGCATACCGACTGGTCCAACCCCCGCACCGGCACGAAGCTGCTCAAGGCGCAGCACCCCGAGTTCGAGATGTACAACCAGGGCGTGCACGCGCGGTCAGGCGTTGCCTGCGCCGACTGCCATATGCCGTACATGCGCGTCGGTGCCGCAAAGATTAGCGACCACCACGTGCGCAGTCCGCTGCTGAACATCAACCGCGCGTGTCAGCCGTGTCACAAGTTCCCTGAGGAGGAGCTCCGTGCACGCGTGTATGCGAACCAGGACCGCACGTACTCGTTGCGCAATCGCGCGATGGACGCGCTGGTCGCGCTCATCGAGGAGCTCGCGGCCGCAAAGACTGCCGGCAAGTCCGACGCCGAGCTCGCCGTGCCACGTGAGCTGCATCGACAGGCGCAGTTCTATCTCGACTTCATCGAAGCCGAAAACAGCATGGGCTTCCATGCGCCGGGCGAGGCTGCACGCATCCTAGCCGTATCGATCGATCTCGCACGCCAGGGGCAGCTCGCGCTCCATGGCGTGGCGTTGTCGCCCGCGGGTACCGCTCCGAGCATGAACAAGACGACGCCCTCGCCCGCTGCGCCGGCCGCGCCCGCAATGTGAGCTTGCCCGGGTGAGGCCTCACCGGCAAAAGCTGGCGTTCATTCGTTGAGCGTGCAAGCTGCTCTGCACGATGACGAAGAAGAACAAGAAGGCACCGGCCACGAGCCGGGTGACCGCGCGCAATACGCAGGCTCCGAAGCTCGTCTTGCGCCACGTGAACGAAGCACCGCCCGCCACGGCCCGCGTGGAGGAGCCGATCATCACGGCAGCTCCGGCGATCGCCGACCGCGTCGAGGCACCACCGCCCGCGGTGGATCGCGCGCAAATAGCGCGGCTCGCCTTTTCCAAGTTCGTCGCGCGGGGCTACCTGCATGGTCTTCACACTGCTGACTGGCTCGAGGCCGAGGCCGAGCTGCGCGCAGCTTGGCGCTGACAGGCGAAGATCGCATGCACGCATCGCGAGTTGAATGCGGTGCGATCCATATCCTGCTGCAGCGCTCTCAGTAGTGGATGCAGTTGTCGTTGCGTCGTGCGTCGTGGCCGGCACCTTCGTGCGTGACGTCGTCACGGTTGCACGCGTTGCCGGTGTTGACGCCGTCGAACAGATTCTCGCCGGCGCCGCCGATGCAGGTCGCAACGCCGGTCGCATACCGGTTGTCGCCGAAGCGTACGGAGCCGAGCACGGCCCGTTGTTCGGTGCGCAGTGGCTGTTGTCGTTGAACACGTTGGCCGTGGTCGCCGCGTCCCATGTGCCACCAGGGCCAAATCCCGTGTCGCGACCGGCAAACCAGCCGAGACCGGCAGCGCCGGCGTTGCCCCCGTCGAGCGCGTGACCTCACTTGACGATGTTATGTTGGGCCACTGTGCAGTTACGGATCGATCGACGTCAGTTCCTCGCGCGCGCGGCGGCAGCGACAGCCTCCGGGCTGATCCTGCCAGGGTGCTTACTGTCTGACGACGAGGATCCGACGCCGGCTCCCCCGCCGCCGCTGGTCGCCCCGCCCTCTCACGAGAACCGGTTCGTCGGCCTCTACGCCGGCATGCTGATGCTCGGAAACGGCGACGCGGTGCCGTTCGAGCTGGTCGCGCACGCCGAGGCACGGCGCCCCGAGATCCGCGTTCGCTTGCTGGCGGTCGCCAATGATCCGCACCTCGCGCGCGGCCTGTTCACGACCGAAGCCGGCGACGGTGGAGGCTTCTACGAGCCGCGGTACGGCACGTTCTCAGTCTCTCCCGATAACAACATCGGGCCCGCGCTCACGCTCGAAGGTGGCCTGCCACCGAACAGCGTCCCCAGCACCGTGCGATTGATCGTGCGCAACGATGGCCCCGAACGCACGCTCTCCGGCGAGATCGTCCGTATCAGCCCGCCGGCGACGACCGACACCTGCATCCTGCTCGCCGCAGACCTGTCGGCCGACTGCAACGCGTTCACCGGGCCCGCAGAGATGACGCTGGTCAAGACGCTCGCCCGCGGCGCGTCCGGCTCGACGCCGACAACCATCGATGGGGAGTTTGCACCGAGCGACACAAGCCAGCCGCGGTTGCGGCTCTATGTCAACGAGCTGTCGACAGCCGATGCCTCGTTCGTGGAGCTCGGCCAGATCCGGTCAAGCCGGTTCGACAGCTTCCTCTACTACTACAACCCGGATCCGATGGGCGGCCTGTCGAAGGGCTGGATCTCGGAGAGCGGCATTGTGCGGTTCGACCTCGTGGATCTGAAGACGTGGCGCTACACGATGCATCTCGAGCGGGTCCGTATGCGGCCGTTCGATGGCGGCGCGACGGGCACGTTCGAGGCCCGGTTCTCCGGCACGTGCAATGTGGGAGACTTCGAGCTCAACGAGGCCCTGACGTGAAGCACGCCTTCCTTTTCTCGCTCGCCCTCGTGGCGTGTACCGATGACGATCCGACCGCGGTCCGCCAGTTCGCGCCGATCGATGGCCGTCCCGAGTACACGGCCGGAGGGTACGGCTTCGACAGCGATGACAACTTGGTGTTGATCGGCCTCCGCGAGACCGTGCGCCTGAACCGCACCCGTCAGCGGCTCGAGCCGTTCGGTGGCCCCGTCGATACCGACTACGGCAGCGTGTTCCCCGACCTGCACGGCAACCTGTACTTGCACGCGGGGTTCGATCTGTTCACGCTGCGCGGATCCGCGGGTGCGTGGACCAGAGTGGGGCTACCGACCCTGCCCCCGACGACGTACACCTTGCGCGACGTCGGAGTGGATCGCGCCGGTACGCTCACGGCGCGGTTCGAGACCTCCGGCGCCAACCCCGGCGAGGGCGGCGTGGCGGTGTTCCGACGCGCGCTCGATGCGACGAGCTGGACGCAGGTGATCCAGCTACCGACGAGCGCCCAGGGCCTGTCGACCGTGCCCGGCATCGGGCCGGTGACGATCACCGGACTCGCCGTGCGAGGCGATGGCACCGTGTTCATCACCAGCCAAGAGACGCTGCTCGCGATCGCGCCGGGCGCCACGGAGCTAGAGCGCGTGTTCGATTGCACCGCCGTCGTTGGCCGCTACTGCTCGGGCGGGGGCCCGCTGTACACCAACGCCGCGGCGGATGATGCGTACCTCGGGTGGTGGAAGCTGCCGCGCTCGACGAGCTTCCCGGTAGTGCCCACGGAGGTGCCGCCATACGGCAACGTCTACGCCAGGTCGCGCGTCGACGCCCAAGGCCAACTGTGGGTATCGCAGAACGAGAAGGACGCGCGCAGCGTCGACTACCCACCCTATGTACTCGACGTGACGACGTTGGTCCGGCTCGATGGCGGAGCGTGGAAGGTGATCAAGACGTTCGACACGCCGAGCTTCACCTGGACCCAGGCCGAGCACGACGTGCTGTATGCGTTCGGACGCCAGCTGATCGCCGGCGGGATCGCGACGCCATGGGGTGTGTACTCACTCGCGCTGTGACAGCGAGGGGCGCGGGCCTCAAGTTCTCGCGCGGTCCGCCCTCAACACGCGCCCCGGACGGCCGATTCTCTGGATGAGTGCCCACTCACCACACGAGTGATCTGCTCGCGCCCATCTCGCTGGAGCGCGCGAGGGCTATCGCACCGTTCGTGCTGGCCTGCGTGCTCGTGTGTCTCCTCCTGAGCGAAGCGACGGGCGTATCGCTCTCCCCGCCCGTCGTGATCTGGAATCTGTTCGCGATTGCGGTGCTCGGCGTCTTGTGCGTCGGACTGATCCGGCGCCGGGTGCCGGTGCGCTACGGACATCTGGCGCTGACCGTACAGTGGTGGTTTGCGGTCGCCGGCACGCTGGTCTCGGAGTACTTCAGTGGCGATACACGCGAGACGAAGGTCCTGGCAGCGGTCGTGCTGGTGGAGATCGGCTGCGCGGCGATCTTGCTCGAGACCCGCGTCGTCGTGATCTCGTTCATCGTACTCGACGTTCTCTGGGTACCCATGGAAGTGGCCAACCTCGGCGACGGCGGCGGCGCGTACCTCGCGGCGATGATGCTCGCGCAGCCAGTCGCGCTCGTGTTCCAGCTCCTCCATCGCAACGCGCTGCTCCGTGCCGAGCGCACGGCAAGCGAGCTCGCGCATCAGCTCGGCGAAGGCAAACGCTTGCAGGAGCAGCTGCTCCACGCGCAACGCATGGAAGCGAGCGGCACACTCGCCGCCGGTCTCGCGCACGACATGAACAACATCCTGGGCTCGATCACGAGCTACGCGGAGCTGCTACGTGACGAGGCCAAACAACCGCACGTGCAAGCGGACCTCGAGTGCATCATCGCGCAGGCCGCGCGGGGCGCCGATCTGACCCGCGCGCTGCTCGCATTCAGCCGGCGTGGCCAGTACCGCAAGCAGGTGTTCGAGCTCGATCGCGTGCTCGGCGATGTCGTGCCGCTGCTGTCTCGTACGCTACCGAAGAGGATCGAGATCCACACGACGCTTCATGCAACGTCCGAATGCATCCTCGGCGATCCCACGCAGCTCCAACAGGTCCTGATCAACCTCGGCGTCAACGCTTCCGACGCGATGTGCGGCAAGGGTCAGCTCACGATCACATCGGAGGCGCTGGTACTCGACGCCGCGACGGCTACCGAGCTCGCGATCACCGCAGGCCCGATGATTTGCGTACGCGTCTCCGATACGGGCAGCGGCATGGACGAAGCCACGCGCCGGCGGATATTCGAACCGTTCTTCACGACGAAGCCGCTCGGCAAAGGCACCGGGCTGGGCCTATCGATGGTGTGGGGCACCGTACAGAGCCACGGCGGCGCCGTTCGCGTCGACTCGGAGCCGGGCACAGGCACCACGTTCACGCTTTACCTGCCGATTACGACTGACCAACCGTCGGTTGTTGAAGCGCCGGCTTCGACGCAGGAAGCGACGCGTCGCGCGACTGTGCTCGTCGTAGATGACGAAGCCGCAGTTCGCACCTCGACGATGCGCCTGCTTGAACGCAAAGGCCTCACTGCGATCGGGGCGTGCAATGGCGAAGAAGCCCTCGCCGTGTTTGCAGCGCACGAACGCTCGATCGGGCTCGTCATTCTTGACATGGGCATGCCGCAGATGGGCGGCTCCGAGTGCTTTGCGAGGCTGCGCAAGCAGAGCTCGGTACCGGTGTTGGTCGCGACTGGATACGCGGTCGATACCGAAGCGCAAGAGCTCGTCGCGCAGGGCGCTGCATTGATCGAGAAGCCGTTTCCGTCGGCGCTACTCATGCGTGAGGTGATGCGATTGCTCGCGACGACGGCAGTTTCAGCGTCGGGCAACCCGCCTCAGTTCATACGGGCCACATAGAGGTCGTCGCCACCGGCTCCACCGGGGCGGTCAGACGTGAAATACAGCTCGCAGCCATCGGCGCTGACGTGCGGACCGTCATCCGAGCTGGTCGTGTTGACGCTCGCGAGCTCACGCGGCAAGCCCCACGGATCTGTCGGCTCCGCGCGGGTCGCGTACCACAGCCCGCGATCGCCGGTGCGGTTCGATGCCCAGATGATCACGCGGTCGTCGAGCGTCACGGTCGGGTCGTTGTCCGTCACCGTGCCGTTGACCGAGACCCTCTGCGCGGTCCCGAAGTTCGTGGTCGTCGAGCTCCGCGTCGCGACCCACAGCAGCTGGGCGCCCAACCCGCCTCCGCTCGGCGCGAAGTAGATGCTCAGCCCGTCGCCCGAGATGTGCGGATCCCACTGGGAATCACCCGTGCCGTTGACGGCGGCCAGGTGAGTACGATCCCATGTCCACGCATCTCCGATCGCCGCGCGCGTGCCGCGCCACACATCACTCGTCGAGCCCTGCCTGCTCGAATTGATGAACACGGTCAGCTCGTCATCGGTGAACGACAGCTTGGTGTCGCTTGCGGGCGAGCTGAGGTCGGCTTCGACGCTGGGCGCCGGCCACGGGTCGGAGGTCGATGCGCGCGCGGCGAACCAGATGTCTCCGCTCCGGGCGAAGTACATGCGCAGCCCGTCGCGCGACACGAACACGTCGCCATCCGACGTGGCCGACGCCAGCGTTGCGAGGCGGACCGATGTGATGAACGAAGGGCCGGCCACGGACAGCCAGCTCTGAACGCATGCGGTCGGTCCGCCGTTGCTGTCCGCGTTGCCGTCGCTCGTTGCGAGCGTCGAATCCGCGATGTCCGGCCCACCGCCGTCACCGGTGGCCAGCTCGCCTGGCGTGAACTTACAAGCCACGAGCGTCACGAGCCAGGCGGGATGCACGCCTCCCAGGATATCAGGTCGCCGCCGTGCGAACGCCGAGCTGAAGCTCCTTGCGATCGATCTCGAGGCTCTTGAGCGTCGGGAGGAGGACCCGCGTCACGAACTGTCGGCCGCCATAGATCCGATGGCGTTCGATCATGTCGCCCTTTCGCTTCCAGTCGGGGATCAGCTCGTGCGCCGGCATCGCGAAGTGTTGCAGCACGTACGCGAGATCTTCGACCGTCCCCGCGCGGTCCGCCTGCAGGTGCTCCTTCACGCAGTCCACGAACATGCGGTGGTGCAGGCCCTCATCACTGGCGATGAGGAGGAGGAGCTTCTGCAACGCCACGTCCCCCGCGGGCGCGGTGAGCTTCGATAGATTCACGTAGTTGAGCTGAGTCGCCAGCTCTTGCAGTGTCGAGTAGATCAGCATGCGGCGCGTCGTGGTGAACGGCAGGAGCCATTCACCGGCCAGCAACCGGTCATTGAGTTGCTCCATCTGCTGGGGCGTTCGGCGGCCGGATCGGATCAGCCACTCCTCGATGACCATCGAATGCTTGGACTCCTCGTAGCACCAGTTGGTGAAAAACCAGGCCATCCCATGATTCTGCCGGTTGAGCGCGATCAGCTTGGCGCTGTAGTCCGGCAGATACATCTCGACCGAGTAGAACGCTTCGAGGATCTCGACGAGGTCCTCGTCAACGGCTCGTTGCTTGACCTGGTCCCACGGGATCCCGTCAACGACGTTCCACCGGCGCTTCTTCTCGGCGTGGTCGAAGAATGCGCGATACAGCCCTCGGAACCCAGCCGACGTCTCTGCGTTCGGCACGGGGGGGGCTGAGACCTCGACGATCGGTTCGAGCATCCACACACGCTAGTCAAATCCATCGCGGTCGCCCGACACAATTGGGTCATGCTGCGAGTAGCCGCTCCGGATCTACACAAGCGAAATGCGGCTCAGTTGATTTAACGGAGCCGCATGGACGCTAATCCGCGTTGTTCACGAGGGCAGGTCTTTTTGTCGGGTGGAGGAGACCCCATGCACGATCGCGATCCCGGTCAGGCACCACAGCGCACCGACACCGATCCAATGCGCAGGCGCGCCGAGCATGTTGGCGCCAAGCGCCAGTCCAACGATCAGGATGAGGTAACCGACCAGGTAGATTCCGAACGACATCTGCACCTTCTAGCTATGGTTGACCGCACCACGAGTAGTGCGGTCGCAGGTTCAGGCTGTCGCGCTTAGCGGCGGCGCCCGCGGTAGTAGAAACCGCCGCCGCCGAACAGGAGAACAAGCACGACGATGATCAGGATGGTGTTCATGGAGCTGTCACCTCGAGCACCCGGCGTGCCATGCGTAAAGCCGCGCCAGAGCCCATTCCGACGGGGGCAACGGGGGCGGTAGCGCTCACTGCATCGAACGGACGCGTGGGGACTTCGTTCGAAGCCTGACGGGCGGACGAAAAAAACCGGTGCAAGCGATCAAGCTTGTCACCGGTTTCTGCGCCTCAGGGCGCCCGCCGCCGTACGCCCACTAGGGACTGACAATCGACGTGGTGTCGAGCGTGACCGCACCGATGCGTGCGAGTGCGCGACCCACCAGAGACGCCCGGGTGGCGAAGCTGATCGATTGGTCCGCCATGATCGTGCCGACCATCACGGAGTCGGTCTGCAGCACGGCCGAGGTACCGACCTGCCAGAACACGTTCGCCGCGCTTCCGCCTCCGATGATGAGCACTCGGCGGCTGGTATTGATGGTGAGCCCCGAAGCCATCTGGAAGATCCACACGGCATTGGCATCACCCTGCGCATCGAGCACGAGATCACCCGAGCTGACCTCGAGGAACGAGGTCGACTTGTACAGACCCGGCGGCAGTGTCGTCCCACCGAGGTTGCCCGCGACCGAGACGACACATAGCGTGCGGCCCGCGGCATCGTTGTAGGCCGTCGTCAGGTTGTCCTGCGCCGTGTCAGCGGGCGCGATGCCCGCGTACTGGGTGCCATTGATGATACCGGGCCCAAAGCCCGTGATGGCTGTGCCCGCGTAGACACCAACGTCACCGGTGATCACCGTCAACCCGGTGTTGGTGACCGTCGATCCGGCGAGTACGGCGAAGTCCGCCGCGACACCGAGAGCCACGGGCGCGACAACGCAGGCCGCACCGGTGGTGAACGTCCACGTGAAGTCCATCGCGAGGGCGACCCCAGTCGAGCTCTGAGCACCGGTGGTGATCGTCGCCGTGTAGAGGAGCCCTGCCGTCAGCGGAACTGTCGGCGCGAAGGTTGCGGTGTTGGTCAGCGCATTCAGCGTGACCATCCCGGTGATCGTCGTGATGCCTTGCGACAACGTGAACGTCAGGTTGTTGATCGTCGTGGCGTTCATCGACTGACTGAACGTCGCGGTCGGGTTGACGTTGACCGAGACGTTCAGCGCGCCGGACGGGGGCGTGGACATCATGACCATCGGGGCCGGCGCCATCCCGGCCGCGGTGAACGTCCACACGCGTGCCGTCGTGAGGAACATCCCATTGGTGCCCTGGGCACCCGTGGTGATCGTCGCGGTGTAGACCAAGCCTGCGGTCAAATCCAGGGTCGGGTTGAACGTCGCGGTGGTCCCGGCTCCGTCGAGCGTGACAACTCCGACGATCGGCATCCCTGCCTGCGTCAGCGTGAACGTCGTCGTGTTGATCGTCGCGGTGTTCATCGTCTGGCTGAACGTCGCGGTCGGGCTGACAGTGAGTGCGACGTTCGTCGCGCCATTGAGTGGCGTAGTCGAGGTGACCGTGGGGGCCGCGCCGCCTCCGAGGGCGGTGAACGTCCATGTGTAGTTCGTCGCGAGCGCCACCCCGTTGGTGCCCTGGGCACCAGTCGTGATCGTCGCTGTGTAGACCTGACCAGCGATCAGGTTGTTCGTTGGATTGAACGTGGCCGTGGTCCCCGCTCCGTTGAGCGTGACAACTCCGACGACCGTCGTCCCTGCCCGGGTCAGGGTGAACGTCGTCGTGTTGATCGTGGTGGGGTTCATCGGCATGCTGAACGTTGCGGTCGGGCTGGTGTTGAGCGCGACACCTGTCGCCCCGCTCGCTGGTGTTGTCGAGGTCACCGTGGGAGCTGGCAACGCGGTCGTGAACATCCAGGTGAAGCTCGTCGCCAGCGACATCCCGTTGGTGCCCTGGGCACCCGTGGTGATCGTCGCGACGTAGACCAGGCCTGCGGTCAGGTCTGTGGTCGGGTTGAACGTGGCAGTGGTCCCAGCTCCGTCGAGCGTGACGAGGCCGACGACCGTCGTGCCTGCCTGCGTCAGGGTGAACGTCGTCGTGTTGATCGTGGCCAGGTTCATCGGCTGACTGAACGTTGCGGTCGGGCTGATGTTGGTGCCGACCCCCGTCGCACCGCCTGTTGGCGTCGTCGAGCTCACCGTCGGAGGTAACGCCGGCGGCGTTGCGGTGAACATCCAGCTGACATTCGTCGACAGCGCCATCCCGGTGCTGGCCTGGGCACCCGTGGTGATCGTTGCCACGTAAACCAAGCCGGCAGTGAGGTCCACGTCCGGGTTGAACGTGGCCGTGGTCCCGGCTCCGTCGAGCGTCACGACTCCGACGACCGTGGTCCCTGCCTGCGTCAGCGTGAAGGTCGTCGTGTTGATCGTCGCGGTGTCCATCGTTTGGTCGAACGTCGCGGTCGGGCTGGTGTTGATTGCGACGTTCATCGCGCCCGCGCTCGGGGTCGTCGAGCTGACCATCGGTGGCAGCGCCGCGATCGTCCCGGCAGTGAACATCCAGCTGTATTCCGTGGCGAGTGCGAGCCCGCCGGTGTCCTGTGCACCGGTGGTGATCGTCGCGGTGTAAACGAGACCGGCGGTCAGATCGAACGTCGGGTTGAACGTCGCGGTGTTGGTCGCGCCGTTGAGCGTGACCGTGCCTGCGATCGGCGTGACACCCTGCTCCAGCGTGAACGTCGTCTCGGTGATCGTCGTCGGATTCATCGCCTTGGTGAACGTGGCGGTCGGACTGACGGTGATCGCGACATTCGTCGCACCAGATGCCGGCATGGTCGAGCTCACCGTCGGTGCGAGAGCGTCAGGCGCAGCAGTGAACATCCACGTGAAGCTCGCCGCGAGCGAGAGCCCATCGGTGTCCGTCGCGCCGGTCGTGACCGTCGCGGTGTAAACGAGTCCCGCCTGTAGCGGCGCGGTCGGCGTCAGTGTCGCCGTCGTCCCGGCGGTGTTCATCGTCACCGGACCGGTCACGACGGTCGAGCCCTGGCTCAACGTGAAGGTCGCTGCGGTCAGCGTTGCCGCATTCATCGGCTTGCTGAACGTCGCGGTGACCAGCGTGTTGAGTGCGACACCCATCGCGCCAGCACTGGGCATCGTCGACGTGACGACGGGCCGTACGGCGATCGGTGCATCCGTCCGGCCATCGATGCCGGCATCGGCAGCGGTATCCCTGAACTCGACGATCTGGCGTCCGCAGGCGGAAGCGCAGACCAGGACTGCAAGGAGAAGATAGTTGAACGCTCTCATTTGGAGCTCCCGTCGTTGGTGATGACAAACTCGACGCGGCGATTCCGCTCGCGCCCGTCTGCCGAGTCATTGGTTTCGAGCGGCGCTTCGAGGCCGAAGCCCTTCGCGGTGAGTCGCGACTTCGCGACGCCGTGGGACGCCAGGTAGGCGACCACCGCCTGCGCGCGGCGCTGCGACAGCTTCTTGTTGTAGGCGGCCTTGCCCGTAGAGTCGGTGTGACCCTCGATGCGAAGGTTGATCGTCGGGTTGTCGTTCAGCACGATGACAACCTCGTCGAGGATCGTGAAGGACGTCGGTTTGATCTCTGCACGGTTGAAGTGGAAGAACAGCTTCTCCTTGAGCTCGAGCTTGTCCTTCGTGATCGTCACGTACTTGTAGACGACCGCAGGTGGCGCCGGAGGCGGAACGGGAACGGGCTCAGGTGTCGGGCACACTGGCGCGGCCTGGACGACGACCTCTGGCGGCGGCGCGGGCGCCGGAACCTCCACGTACTCGACGCGGGCAGGGAGAGGCTTGCGCTTCACCGCGGAGCCAAACTCGACGCTCAGGCCGGCGAGCACGATCTTCGAGTCGCGCGTGTCGTAACCCATGCGCTCGCCGTTGAACGTCTGTTGATAACGGACGAACGGTCCGACCCAGAACACCTTGGCTGCATCAACCGGAAAGGCCACGCCCACCGCGACGTCGAAGCCGAGCCGGTTGAGGTCGCCAGTCCGCATGTAGAGCAGATCTGCGTCGAGCCAAGGCGAGGTGCCCGAATCGAGCTCGTTGTGAGGGCGCTTGAGGCGCAGACCACCACCAAAGCCCCAGGCGACACCCGACTCCGCGAGCGGCGCGCTCGCGGGCAGGAACAGAAACGAAACTGCGGGACCGATGTCCAGGTACGGCGTCAGACCGAACAGCGCCTTGAACGACTGGCCGCCGCCCACGTCGTAGATCTCGGACTGCGGTGCAGTCGTGGGGATCACGACGGCGGGTTCAACCTTGATGCTCACCCCGTCCGCGTGAGCGACCGTGAACGTGGACAGGATGAGAGCCGCGCCGAGCGCACTCCTCACCATCGATACATTTGAAGCCATTCCAACCCATATGCTTTCCGCAACAGGGCACGCCGCATCCGGCGCCGCCCCATAGCAGCGAGCCTGTACGCACGGATCGCGCCACTGATCGGGACGAGCAAACGCAGTGACTTGGGCGCACGCCCAGGCGTCATGGGCGATCCACGCTGAGCGTACTCGCCCGAAGGGGGCGAAATGTCATCCCATTACGCGACGCGGAGAGGACTCAGACCGTCGTCGGTGCGATCTCTGAGCCGACTGCCGCGTCGAGTGCGCCCTGGAGAGCCTTGCGCGTGTTCGGGCCGACCTTGCCGTCGATGTCGATCGTTGCGTGCGCCTGAAATGCGCGCACGGCCTTTTGCGTGTTCGGCCCGTCGATGCCGTCGATCTTGCCCGGGTCAAAGCCGAGGGCCGCGAGCGCCTTCTGCACATGGGCGAGGTCGTCGAGATCGAGGTACCCGTACTTGGCGGAGTTATGTTCGAAGGAAGCCATCGTCGTCCTGCCTTACTTGAGGGTGGTTTCGAGCGACTCGACGCTCTTGCTGAAGGCCGCCACGTCCGACTCAGCTGCGGTCTTGAGCGCCGCCAGTTCGTTTTCAGCAGCGCCGGTGACCTTGGCGATGCTGTCCTTGGCGGCCGTCGATCGCTTCTGTGACTCGTCGAGCGCCGCTGCGGCATTCTTCATTGCCGCGCCGGTCGCCTTTGCGGCCTTCTCCTTCAGGAACGTCAGCTTGCGATCCGCGTCGTCATAGCCCTTCTGAAGGCTCGCTCGCGCCTCGTCCCTCGCCTTCACCAAGGCGGCACCCGCTTCGTTGAGCGCAGCCGTTGCCTTGTTGTCGGCTTCCGTCTGCGCCTTCGCAGCTTCGACAGCCTTCTCGTTGGCCTCGGTCTGCGCCTTCGCAGCCTCCTCCTGGGCCTTTTCCTTCTTGCTATTGCAGGCGCCGAGCGCCAATACCGCTGCCAGAATCCATATACGCATGAGTTTTCGTTCCTTGAAGTCCGGACGCCCGTCATGCCAGAGACACGCCAAGCCCTCGCGTCCGAATTTCGGACGAATGGGGGGCATGGTTCGCTCGTCGCGGGCGAATCCGCCCCCGCCACTGCGCCACCGCCACGAGATTGCTCGCCGGTCGCCGTTGCTACTTGCCCGCAACGACGAGCTGGTCGGCGACATCGCCAACGCCGTCGATCCCTCGGACCGCATCGACGACGCGAGACAGAGCGGCGGCATCGGGAACCTGCCCACGCAGCGTCACGCGATTCCGCTCGACCTCGGCCTTCACGCCCGCTGCGTCGTGGTTGCCGGCAAGGGCGGCGTCCACGCGATTGGCCAGGGCTTGCTCGTCGCTGTCGAGCGCGCGAAATCCTTCGACCGCCTGCTTCTTCTGTTCGGCCGTCGGACGCGACGAGCTATCCATCTCGGGAACGGTTGCGCGCGTGATCTCATCGTAGCTCTTGGGGACGTCAGGCATGTCGCTACAGCGTATCCCCGAATGACCGATTGAACAGGTGCGGTATCGTCGCCCCGTGATCCGGCGCGGCCACGGCCACTTCGAGGAGCTCGGGACGCTCAACCCGCGCGGCATCGGTCATCGCCGCGTACGCGCGTTCGTGCCCGTGCGCGGCCTCGGCCAGCGCAGTGAGCCCCGACCACTGCTCGTGATGTTCGACGGACAGAACGTGTTCGGCGATAGCGGTTCGTTTGCGGGCGGCTGGCACGTGCACGAGGCCGTCGATCACTTCGCGCACACGCGGCGAGCTGCTGCACCGATCGTGGTCACGATCGATCACGGTGGGCATGCGCGCATCGACGAGCTTGCACCCTTCAACGACGGGTCACGTGGTGGCGGCAAGTTGCCGAAGCTCATGGATGCGGTTGTCGGCGACCTGCTCCCGCGCGTCGAGGCGCAGTTCGAGCTCTCCGGTCAGCGCTTCGTCGGCGGCGCGTCGCTCGGTGGGCTCGCCTCGTTGTATGCGCACTTGACCTATCCCGACGTGTTCGCCGGGGCTCTCGCGATGTCCCCATCGCTGTGGTTCACGCGCGGGCGCGTCTCCGCCCTGCTCCATCGCCAGGCGAGTCCTTGGCGCTCACGCATCTATCTGGATTGCGGTGGACGCGAGGGCACGGGCATGTGGGCCCCGATCGAAACGTTCGCGGAGCGACTGCGCAGGCGCGGTTGGACGGACAGCCCCGCGCGCATTGAGCACCGCCTCATGCTTCGCTTCGACCAGCGCGGCAAGCATCACGAGACCGCGTGGCGGCGGCGGTTCCCACACGCGTTGCGCTTCTTGCTGGCGCGCTAAGGAACATACCGTGCGAAATCCCGTGAGACAGAAGACCGAGAGGGTGGTCGCTGTTTGGTCGCGCTCAGCTACGCTGTAGGGACGGATGCCCTGAAAACCGATCATCCTGGCAGTCGATGACACCCCCGCGAATCTTGTCGCCCTCGAAGCTGTGCTCGATCGGGACTTCACGTTGCGCTACGCGACGTCCGGCCGCGAGGCGATCGACATGCTCACGGCGCGGCCCGACGTCGACGTCATTCTCATGGATCTGCAGATGCCGGTGATGGACGGCTTCGAGGCCGCGGCACACAGATCAAGAAGCTTCCAGGGTGCGACGAGACTCCGATCGTCTTCATCACGGCGGTGTACAGCGAGGATCCGCACGTCAAGCGCGGCTACGCCGCCGGCGGGGTCGACTACTTTACCAAGCCGTTCGATCCCGATCTGCTTCGGCTCAAGATGGGCATCTACGGCTCGTTCAGGCAGCGCGGTGCGGTTCTCAAGGAACGTGAGCGACAGCTCAAGGAGACCGAAGAGCTGCTCGAAGCAGTTCGGAAGCTCGCCGCGGTTCTCGAGAACCTGCCGGTCGGAATCCTGATCGCCGACGTCGACGGCCGGATCTGTCAGTCGAACGAACAGATCGCCCGCATCCTCAAGTCGGGCGATGCGCTGGAGCACGATCGATACGGCGACCTGCTCGGCTGGTGGGACTCGCGCGGTCAGCTGCTGAAGGCGGGTGGGCCGCTGTCGGGCGCGCTGCTCGGCACAACGTGCAGCAACGAGAAGTGCAGGATCGTCTGCGTCGATGGAACCGCGAAGGACGTGCTGATATCGGCGTCTCCGCTCATCGGGCTGGACCGACAGACCGTCGGCGCGGTGATCGTGATCCGCGACGTGAGCGAGTCCAAGGCGATCGAGGCCGAGCTCGAGAACCGCATCACGCGACTCGTGTCTATCGGCGTCGAGCTCGAGCAGAGCATCCGCAGCTGATCACCGCATTGGCGACGACAGTACCTGTGCTCCAGGCGAACTCTCACGGCCCGATCGGCATAGACTGAGCTCATGCGAGCGCACGTCCTCCTCTTTGCGGTCGGTATACTGGCGGCGTGCAGCGACGGGCCGAGTGCTCGAATCATCGCGCCGCTTGCGGATACGATGGTCGTTGCCACCGTCGAGCTGCGCATGCAGGGTCACGATCTGTCGGCGACCTCGTCGACGAAGGTGTTTGTCGATCTGCAGCGGTACACGGACGAGCTGATCAACAACACGCTTCCGCCCGAGTGCGACGACTGCAACTTCGTGATCAGCTTCGGTGGAGCGTCGATCACCAATGGTGCGCACACCATCGGCGTGTCCTTCTTCGACGGCGAGGAGAAGGAGATCGCGAGCGACGCGGTTGACCTCGTCTTCGCACGCTAGGGGGCCAGACACGTGCCATGGTGTCGAAGCAAGCCGCGTCGTCGAAACCGGCACCAGGGTCCGCGAAGAGTCGTGACGCATGCACGCTGTGCCGGCCATGGACGACATCGAGATGCGTCTCGCGCGCCTCGTCCTCGAGCGCCTGTAGCGGTGAATCAGGGCTTCAGCTTCGCGGCGCGCGTCGGCGACGACCCGACGCGCTTCGCATCATTCGTGAGCAGCGACGCGAGATCGCCCGCCATCCGCGTCTTCGCGTTCGAGGCGTCGCGAGTAGCGACCTTCGGAGCAGCAACCGGAGCTGGTGCTGCTGCGACCTGCGCCGGAGCGGGCGTCGCGCCGGTCTTGCTGTAGATCACGGGCGGGCCGGGACTCGCCTTGTGTGGCTCGAGATCGAGCGCGAGTCCCCTCGCCGCACGCGGGTACACGGTGAACCGCTCTTGCTGCTTCTCCAGGGTCAGGCCGATGCCACTGACGTCGATCACGACGTAGTCGTCAAACTTCGATCCAGGCGCCAGCAACACGTGCGTGTCGTGTGCGTGATCGTAGACGAGCACTTGCTTCGTGTTCCCCAGCACCCGGACCACTTCGAATGGAAGCGGTGCAGGGTCCGCGGATGCGGTGGCAGCGAGCAGCGAGACCGTGAGTAGGCTGAGCAGGCGCACGAGACGATGGTACCGGAACGCGGGCCGCCCGTGCATCGCGATTGCCTCTTCGCGACATGGACGAGCTACCTACATCGCCATCGCACGCGCTCAGCCTCCCTGCCACCGATGGTCAGGGCTGACCAGCAGCGCGAGTGGGCTGATCACGGTCAGCTCCTTGTCCTTGGCGAGGATCACGGTCAGCGCGCCGTCTTGAGACTGAACAAGCGCCATCCCGGTGCCGAGCTTCATGAAGGCGGCCGCCGCTGACTTGTGGCGCATCCCGGCGAAGTGCTTGCCGATCGTGGTCTCCGATTGCACCTGGCTCCGACCGTCGATGTGGGTGATCCTGACCGAGCCCAGCTGCTCGGGCACAGGCATCTTCACGCCGAAGCCGTGCACCGCCATGCCGTGGTCCATGACAACCATGCCGTCGATGGCGGTCAGCCGGCCGACGAGTCCGCACTCGGCCTCGGTACGATCCACCGCGTAGCGGTCCAGCACATCCGGAGACGCTGGCTCGCCGTCTCGCTCGCTGCTGCCTGCCCCGCGACGCATGTGATCCTCGTTGATCGCGGCATGTGGGAGCGGCCCATGTTTGGGCCCGCCCACTCGATAAGCGATCTCCAGGTCGTGGTCAGCCAGCATCTCGGGTACGACGAGAAGCGCACCGCCACTACCGTGTTGCCTCATCGCGCGATGGATCGCCACCAGGTGATGAAGCGCCAAGCGGTTGGAGGACGGAAGCGGCAGAGCTGCCTGAACGAGCGCCGCGACCCAGAGCTGGTCGTCGAGTACGACCCCCTTGCCCTCCGCGTACGAGAACAGAATGTCGTCGCGCCACCGAACCTCGACCACGCCGGCGTCGCGAACGATCACCTGTAGCCGGTGATCACCATGACGTAGCTTTTGACTGCGCTGTGGCGTGTGATTCCGTACCGACACGCCGAACACGCTCCACATCCCGGCTTCGAACCAGACGTGCAGGTATGTGCGGTTGCCGTCGCATCCTGCAGACAGCTTCCGCAACGCCTTCACGGTCACCGGGATCGGCGCCGCGAACACGTGCGCTCGCTCCTCCGCCGGTTTGCCCAGAGCGAGAGAGAAGGTCGCTCGTCGTCCCTCCTCGGTCGTCATCGATGCATAGAACGCGGTGTCGAGCAGAGCTCCCAACGTGAGCGCCAGCGCGTCGCTCGGGATCGGCAGCCCCTGACCGAGCAGCTCCTGCCCCACCGCGTGCCAGGTCCCTCCGGGACGCAACGTCTCGAGCAGCCGCGTCGCGTAGTGCGAGGGTGTGTTCAGATCGTCCCGATCGAACACGCTCAACGACCGCTGCCTCCGCGTGCGAGCGTTACCGGGCCCCACGCATCGGACGCCACCCCGGATTTCATCGCCGCGAACCTAAAGTATTCACTGCACGGTGGATACTCATTTCGCGGGGCCGGCACGACCTGGAAGCACGAGGCCGCACGTCTCTGCGACTACTTCTTGTGGCCCTTCTTGTTGTCGTGCTTGTCCTCGCGGCGCTCCTGCTTGTCCTCGCGGCGCTCCTGCTTGTCCTCCTTGCGCTCCTGCTTGTCCTCGCGCTTCTCCTGCTTGTCCTCGCGCCTCTCTTCCTGCGCCTCGCGCTTGTCCTCGCGACGCTCCTGCTGGTCCTCGCGACGCTCCTGCATGTCCTCGCGGCGCTCCTCGCGACGCTGCTGCTGGACCGGCGCCGGGCCGGCCTGCGCGCCGCCGCGAGCACTCGCACGGTAACGCACGTACATCTGCGGCCGCTGGATGCTCACGATCGCCTGTGGCGGCGCAGACACGCGAACCCAACCACCGGTGTACGTGCGGCTCTGGTACCAGATGCCGCCGTTGTAGCGCCAGTAGACGTTCGACGAGTAGAAGACGGGCTCCTCGTAGTCCTCGATCACCTGCACGCCAGGGCTGATGTAGACCATCGACGGCATCGTTGCCGATGCGCTGTAGCGCGCCGTTCCGGTCGCAGTGCACGCCGTACCGACTGCGCCAATCGCGACCACGAACAGCAAGGAGCTAAAAACGTTTCTCATGCGCCAGGTGAGTGCAGCGGACATGCCACGCGTGTTCTCTGGACTTAGCCCCGCATCTCGACGATCCGAGCGCCTGAGCACGCCCGGATCCCTGAATAGGGGCGAACCGGCCCGCACGTGAGCCCGAGGCCGCATAGGCTCCCTTGATGGCCTCCGGACCCAAATCATCCCCTGACCGCGAGCAGACCAACGACAGTCTGCGCGAGGAGCGGCAGGAGGCCGACCGGAAGCTCATCGAGCGACAGGCGGCCATACACGACAGCGCGGACGAGACCGTTCAGCGGGCGCGAGAGACCGCGGACGCGGTGCTGACCGCGGCCCGGGACAAGGCCGACGATCAACTCGCCAGCACCAGCGGTGGCATGCCCTCCCCCGCATCCATCATCGACAGCCGTGAGCTGGAAGACGATGCGCTGCGCGACGAACGTGCGGCTGCCGACGCAAATCTCAAGATCGAGCGGGAGGAGACGACACGCGCGCTCGCACGCCTGCTGCCCCGAGAGCGCGACAAGACGGATCGCTTCCTGCTGACCGAACGGTCCCGTTCGGACCGGGAGATCGCGCACCGCGACGACTTACTCGGCATGGTCAGCCACGATCTCCGGAACCTGCTCGCAGGTATCGTGATGACCGCGGAGGTCCTCGCCCGGAAGACAGGCGACTCCGCGGATGGCGCGCTGGTGAGGGCCGGAACCGAACGGATCGAGCGCTACGCAGCGAGCATGAACCGGCTGATCGGCGATCTCGTGGACGTTGCGAGCATCGACGCGGGGGTGCTCGCGATGACGCGCACCAGAGGCGATGGGGGAAAGCTCGTACTGGAGGCGGTGGACACGTTCCGCGCCGCCGCAGCGGCGAAGCAGATCACCTTGGAATTCGAGGTCACGCCCGGCGAGTTGCTTGCCGACTTCGACCACGATCGTTTGCTGCAGGTGTTCGCAAACTTGCTGTCCAATGCGATCAAGTTCACCGCGCCGAACAACACGATCACCGTTCGAGCTGGGCGCGACGGCAGTGCACTGCACTTCTCGGTCGAAGATCGCGGCGTAGGAGTCCCGGCCGAAATGCTCGACTTGATCTTCGAGCGATTCTGGCAAGTCGGTAAGAACGATCGCCGGGGCACGGGGCTCGGCCTCTACATCTCACGCTGCATCGTCGAAGCCCATACCGGAAAGATCTGGGCAGTGAGCTCGGTCGGCACCGGCACCACGGTCCATTTCACGATTCCGATCGCGGGGGCGTAGTCCCGGGCTCATCCGGGATGGCCGCCATCTCCGCCGATGGCACCGAGCCTACTCGGTCGCGCTCCTGCTGCGCGAGCTCGCCGGCGATCACACTCGATTCCTGCGCGGTCGCGCCCTCGGTGAGCTGCTCGAACATGTGCTCGACCCTCTCGTCACGCGCGATGGTCCGCGCGTCGGCCGGTCCTTCGCCCGGAAGCTCGACGCGAAGCTCGCGCACGATCATGCGGAGGCCGGCCGCGATCGGCAGGGCGAGCAGCGCACCGACGATCCCCATCAGCACGCCGCCGACCAGCAGGGCGACAAGCACGATCGAGGATGGCAGGCGAAGCACGCGCCCGTAGACCCGGGGCACCAGCAGGCGACTCTCGAACTCCTGATAAATGATCATGATCCCGGTCATCGCGATCATCGTGCCGGTGCCGTGGCCTGCGACCGCCGCGATGCACGGTGCACTGGCGATGTACCCGCCGACGAACGGGATGATGTCGGTGACCGCGGCGAACACCGAGATGGCGAGCGCATCCTCGACGCGAAATGCGGTGAGCAGAACGAACGTGAACACGCCGATCGACAGCGAGGTGATCAGCTGTCCGCGCATGTAGCCGCCGACGATGATCTTGAGCTCGAGCAGGATGCGCGCGAGCTTCACGTGATGGTGGCGCGGCACGAACATGTAGACCAGCGCTTGCGACTTCACCGGATCGATCAGCAAGTAGATCGCGAGAAACAGCGTCGTGATCCCGAAGCCGACCATCGTCAGCACCCGGGCGGAGTAACCGAACAGCGCCACGCCGGCGCGCGATACCAGTTCGTCGACGGGCACCGCCTGAAGTGACTGCACCGCCGCCTTGGCCCATTTGTACTCGCTCAGCATCGCGACCAGGCGATCGCGAGCGGCGGGTGCATCTTCGATGACGTGGAACAGCGACGATGCCAGCGGCGGGATCGTGAGCAGCATGGCGACGGCGAGCAGGATCGAAAGACCGAGGAACACCAGCGCCAGCGCTCGCCCACGCCGGAAGCCGCGCTCCTCCAACCAGCTGACGAGCGGCTCGAGGGTCCCGACCATCACGAGCGCGACCGTGATGACGATCAGCACGGCCGAGAGCTCGACCGCGAGCCAGGCGCCCGCGATCAAGAGCACGATCAGCATGATCGTGCGAGGTGCGATCTCGATCCGGAGCGTGGTGCGTTGGTCGCTTGGCTCGTGATTCGGAGCGGACATCAGGACCGCGGGCCCGGATCGAGCTCACGTAGGACGCGGCGAACGACGGCCTCTGCGATCAAGACGACCGCCGAGCGGAACACCATCTGCGACAAGCTGGTGCTGGGCGAGGCTGCGCCGACAGGCTGGGTCGCTGGCGACGTGGTTCGTCGCCCCATCACATACCCGATCCCGACGCCGATACCCATCCGCACCCACGGGCTCGCCAGGTAGGTCCTGGGCGAGAGCGCTGCACGGACCCGCGCGCCGCGCTGTTGGAGCTCGCCGAGCTTGGCTGCGATGCCCGTGCGCGCGAGTGCGATGCGGTTCGTCGTGTCGATCGTGTTCGTGGTCATGGTGTTCCGCTCTGCAGGGTAGACTCGAGGAGGGAGATCGGTCGCTGGGGCTTTCGCGCTTTTGCTCTCGCACGCAACACGAAGCCAAACCCGGTCCCCGCCGCCGCGAGTGTAATCGACCACATCGCGATCCACACGGGGACGCCCACTGCGACCAGCGAGGCTGCGATCGCGAGGCCGAGCAGCAGCGCGGTAACGATCAGGATGCTGGCCGCAACCAGGACCGACGTCAGCGTATCGCCTAGTGTCGCGAGGCGCTCGCGAATGTCACCACCGAGGTCCTCGACGTGCGCAGCGACGAGGTCGTGGGTGTCGCTGACGATGCCGCTCACCAGCTCGAGCGTTCCCTGTTCGCTGAGGCCCTCGGAGAGCTGGGCGCGGGTTACGAGCGTAGGCACCGGAGCCGGTCCTGCACAGCACATGCCCGCCGATGTAAGCCAATGTCCTCGGTTTCAGTGACCGCTGCGTCGGCGCATCTATACCAAGATCGCCCAAGTGACGCTCCCCGACCGAGGCGTCGCTGCTCGTCGAAGCGCGAACCTCGCGTCTCCGACGGAGGCACCAGCGGCACGGAAGGTGCCGTGTCCCTCCAGGGTTCACCATGAATGTCCTGACTCCACGGCTCCGGACCCAATCGTTCGTGAACATCAGCAGCAAGGTGGTGCTGCGCTCCGTCCCGGCCTCACTGCTTCCCGACGCGATGCTCGGGTCGTACCGGATCGTTCAGCAGATCGGTGTCGGTGGAATGGCAACGGTGTCGAGGCCATGCATGTGATGTTGCCGCGCCGGGCCGCCATCAAGGTCATGCATTCGCAGCTGCGTGGCGAGTCGGGAATGGATATGCGGATGATCCAGGAGGCGTCGATCCTCGACCAGCTCTGTCACCCAGGTGTTCCTCGGGTGTTCGAGTGCGGACTGCTCGACGACGGGCGTCCATGGATCGCGATGGAGATCATCGACGGCGAGAGCCTCGCAGCGAAGCTCGAGCGTGACTCCAGGCTGTCGGCCACCGAGGTCTGTCACCTGATCTCGGCCGTTGCCGACGTGCTTGCCACCGTGCATCCCCTCGGCATCATTCATCGCGATCTCAAGCCCGACAACATCCTGTTCGCTGACGCGGCCACCGGCTTTCCGCTGCGCGTCATCGACTGGGGCGTGGCGCACCTCGGCGAAGCGAAACTCACCCGCGATGGCGTCACGTGCGGAACGCCGGTCTACATGTCTCCCGAGCAAGCGGCCGGTCGCGACATCACGCCGCCATGTGACATCTATTCGCTCGGCGTGATCGCCTACGAGGCGCTGATGGGAGAGGCCCCGTTCGAAGCACGAACGCTCGCCAAAGTCGTGACCTTGCAACGGCAAGGCGAAGCAGCGCCGCTGGCTAACAACTCCGCCGCGCCCCGAGCGCTGTGCGAGCTCATCCACCGGATGATTCACAAGACGGCGTCGAAACGGCCCAGCGCGGCCGAGGTCGGGGAGGCGATGCAACAGATCGCGATCGACATCCTCGAGGAGAGCGACGAGTTCGCCTCCTACGCGATCACGACCGATATCGAGGACGCTGCCGCGCTGAGCCCTCCATCGTCGGGACCGGAGCTCGCGATGGTGAGAGCCTCGCGATGGTTGAATTCTGAACTGATTACACCGCGGACAGCGTCGGGGACGACTTGAACCGGGGAATTCGTACCGTGAACGTCGTGCCTTGGGTCTCGCTCGACGTGACGTCGACCGTTCCGCGATGCGACTTCACGATGCTCTCGACGATGTACAAGCCGAGACCGACGCTGCGCTGGCTTCGGTTGGCACCCGGTGAGACCTGCTGCATTGGCTCGAAGATCTGACCGAGCCGGTCGGCCGGGATGGTGGCGCCCGTGTTGTGGACGGCGAATGACACCTGGGTGGCGTTGCCCCGGACCTCGATCGTGATCTGGGTTCCGGGGGTCCGGTAGCTCACCGCGTTGGACAGGACATTACCGATCACCTGGGCGATACGATCTTCGTCGAGGTCGGCTGTGGTGTTACTCCCATCGTACGCGAGCACCAGATCGCACTCGGGATGGCCGACCTCGATCTCGTCCATCACGCGCCGCACGATCGGCGCCAGGTCGGTCTGCAACCGGTTGACATGGATGCCGCCGCCAAGGTGGGCTTGCGTGTAATCGAGCAGGTCCCGGATCATTCGCTCGGCTCGCTCGCCCGCGGACAGGATGCGCCGGAGCGTCTTGAGCGTCGGTGCATCGAGCTCGTCGTGTTCGAGCAGCATCGACGTGCCGAGCAGGATCGTGTTGATGGGGCTACGAAGATCGTGGCTGACGATACCGATCAGGCGATCGCGAAACTTGCCTCGCTCGTCGAGCCTCGTCTTCTCGAGCGCGACCGCTGCCTGATCCGCGAGCGCCGAGAGCAACCACTCCTGCTCCTCGACGTGCGCTTTCATGTCGACGGGCAGCGCGACCGCCAAGATTCCGGTGACGGCACCACCAACGACCAGCGGCACGGCGAGGATGCGCTCCGCGGCAACACCGAGCACCCGCTGGAGTTGCTCCATCAGCGCGTCGTCCATCGGGTGGCTGTGGTCACGGTCCGCGAATTCAACGCCGAAGGATGCACGGATCGTGAGCATCCCAGCCTCATCGGAGAGCATCAGCGCCGTCGAGGGGGCGTCGAGCAACAGCGCTGCGCGCTGAACGCTGAGCTGGAGCACCTCATCGAACGAGACCGCGTAGGTGAGCGCTCGGCTCACCTCGGTCAAGCCACGAAGCTGACGCGATCGCAGGTCGTCGGGAACGATAGAGGCGCTCAACGAAGCTTGATCTCGATGCCCTTGGCGGTGATGTGAAAGTCCTGAACGTCGAGCTCGTGGTTGGAGCCGCGCGCCTTGACGATCTTGAGCGTGCGCCGCGCGCGATTGCCGTCCCACTCGAGATTGAGCCGCAGGATCGCGTCGGACATCGCGCTGATCTGCCCTTCCATGGGACTGGGCGTCTCGGTCGTCGTCTGCGTCAGTACGCACGCAACGCGCCGGGCAACGAAGTGCTGCATCAGCGCGTACAGGTAGCTGTAGAGGCGCGTCAGATCGCTTGCTGCCCCGACGAGATCGCCGACCGAGTCGATGACCACACGCTTGATGTTCTTCTCCTGGATCGTCCTGAACAGCGCGATCAGGATGCTGTCGATCTGCAGCTCGACCGGCGAGGCATACAAATAATGGAGACCGCCCTGTTGGGCCTCGGTCATCGAGATGCCAAGCCCCTGGACGGTGCGTGTGAGCTGGGTCGGGTTCTCCTGAAAGTTCACATAGAGCCCAGGCTCGCCGCGCTTGACGCCATCGAGGATGAACTGCAGCGCGAGCGTGGTCTTGCCAGCCCCGGTCGGGCCATCGAGCAGCGTCGCACCGCCGGCCCACAACCCACCACCGAGCAGCTTGTCGAGCCCGTTGACGCCGGTGGACAGGCGCTCCTCATTCGCGACGTAGGACTTCGGGGTGCTTGGACTCCTCAAGCGAGGGAACACCTCGAGACCATCGCTGGTGATCCGGAACGCGTGCAGGCCCTCTTGATAATTGCTGCCGCGCAGCTTGAGAACGCGCAGGTAGCGCTCGTCGCGGGTGCCATGCTTCTTGCGCGCGAGCTCGACAATGCCGTCAGCGACCGCGAACTCGGGGAACGTCGGGATCTGATCCTCGCTGTACTCACCGAGGAAGAACGCGGTGGTCTCGTACGCGGTCAGCAAACCCGAGACCTCGTAGAGGATGCGCCGCATCTCGGCAACCGAGACGCTGAGGTCGTGCACCGCCTTGAACGAGTCGATCAAGATGATCTTCGGCGCGACCGTCGTGATGATCTCCTTGAGCTTCGGGACGAGTGCGGAGACCCCGTGCTCCTCGAGCTCGACGGCGATCGAGTCGTAGCGAACCGCGCCCGACAGCATCTTCGATTCATCGAAGAAGCTGAACTGCTGGAGGTAGCGGACGACCTTCTCGAGCGGCTCGGACAGCGTGGTGAGGTAAAGAATCGGGCGGGGGTCCGTGTCGATGTTCGCGTTCGCGAAGACGAGCCGTTCGGCGAGGATCGTCTTTCCGCTGCCCGGCTCGCCCATCAGGATGTTGATCGAGTTCATCGGGAACCCACCGCCGAGGATGGCGTCGAGCTGCGGGTTGCCACTGGACAACCTGGCGAGGCTCGCCTGCGCGGACGCTTGGGGGTCGGTAATCATGATCGTTCCTGAGGTGATACGGATGATCGTTTCTCGATGAGGTTCTGCACCATGGCGATCAAGCGGTGCTGGCCGAGCGGCTTGAGCAGAAATCCATCTGCACCGGCGTCGTTCGCTCGCGAGGTGGCGGCAAGGATGCTGACAACGAGAACCAGGATGTGGCGGGTCTCTGCGGTCGCTTTGAGCTGACGACACAGCGCCAGACCATCCATCTTCGGTACCAGAATCTCGCACAATACGAGATCGGGCTTGAGCGTGCGGACCATCTCGAGCGCTTCGACGCCATCGGCCGCGAGCTCGACGTGATGGCCCGCTGCGGCCAGGAAGTGGGCAGCGAGCACCCGAACATGGGGCTCTCGCTCGACCACGAGGATTGTGAGCGCGTTCGCCACCGAGACAACTTCGGCGATCTCAAGTCCGTGTGCAAGCTGCAGTCCGGAGTGTGGCGAGAATGTTCACCTTCGAGTGCGATATGGCACACCTCCTTGCGCTCCTTGGCCGTGGACTTCTCCGGCGTCATGAGTACAACGGTGGCTTGACCTCGATCCTTGTCGTCGATCAGGACGTTGAATTTGCGACGCTCGTGCGTGACGGCCTGAGACAGCGCAAGTACGCGGCCGAAGCCGTTCACTCTGCACAGGACGCGCTGTCCTATCTCGAGCGCACCGCCGTCGATATCGTGGTCGCGCATGTCCACCTGCGCGAGGTCTCCGGTCTCGAGCTCGTGTCTCGGCTTCGCGATCGCCAGTCCGAGGTGCTCGGGATCGTGGTGACGTCGCATGGCAGCATGGAGACTGCCGTCGAAGCAATCCGCGCGGGCGCATACGACTTCATCAGCAAGCCGTTCACGATCGCGACGCTCGACATCGCGATCCAGCGCGCGGTCGCGTACCAGACGCTGCGCCGCGAGGTTCACGACCTTCGCATCGCCGTTGCGGCCACGCAGCCCGTGGCCACGATCGTCGGCGACAGCCCCGCCATTCGCGAGGTCACCTCGATGATCCATCGCGTGGCCGAGAGCTCGGCCACGGTACTGATCACGGGTGAGAGCGGTACCGGCAAGGAGCTCGTCGCCCGCGCGATCCACGAGCGCTCGGACCGCAAACACCTTCCATTCGTCGCCATCAACTGCGGTGCGTTGCCACCCGCGCTGCTCGAGAGCGAGCTGTTCGGACACGTGCGTGGCGCGTTCACAGACGCGCGACAGACTCGCAAGGGGCTGTTCGTGCAGGCCGGCGACGGCACGCTGTTCCTCGACGAGATCGGCGAGATGCCCATCGAGATGCAGGTCAAGCTGTTGCGCGTGCTCCAGGAGCGGACGCTGCGGCCCGTGGGCGGCGACGAGGAGGTCGCATTCGGCGCGCGTCTGATCACGGCGACCAATCGCGACCTCGAGACCGAGGTCGAGGAGAAGCGCTTCCGCGAGGATCTGTTTTATCGCATCAACGTCGTCAACATTGCGGTACCGCCGCTACGCGCGCGCCCCGGCGATCTGCTCGCGCTCGTCGCCTACTTCGTGCAGAAGATCGCGGCGAGGACTGGCAAGCCGATCGCGACCGTCACCGACGAGGCCGCCCGCAAGATGGTCACCTACGACTGGCCCGGCAACGTTCGTGAGCTCGAGAACTGCGTCGAGCGTACGATGGCCATGGGTCGATTGAACCAGATCACCGTCGCAGACCTGCCCGACAAGGTCCGCGACCACAAGCAGGTCGAGACCGTCACCGCCACGGGGATGCCGGGCGAGCTGATCACGCTCGACGAGATCGAGCGTCGCTACGTGCGCCAGGTGCTGCTTGCCACGAACAACAACAAGACCGACGCGGCTCGCATCCTCGGCATCGATCGTCGATCGCTGTATCGGCGATTGCACGACACCGAGCCCGCTGGCGCTCAAGAGCCCGGCGACGACCGCTAGCTAGAACATGTCTGCGTCTGACTCCAGCAGCATGACTTCGTCGGGCTCTAGCAGCTCTGACTGTGACCCTTCGGAGCTTGCTCGAATCGCCGAGCTGAAGGGACGGGTGACCATGTGTGAGCGCAACCGGCATTGGTCGCTGAACCGCAAGCCGAGCTTGCGGTCGGCCTTGAGGAGGATGTCGTCGTCGTGGATCATCGCGCGCTCCATTCCTCGAGCCGGAGCGTCGCGCTCGGACGGCACTCGATGATCTCGGTGATCAGGCCGTGCTTGCGGCTGGCGACTTGAGCCTCGAGGTCCGGCGGAGTGAATGCTTCGGTGGTCATGACTTGTTCCTGATTCGCTAGCGTTACGGTGCGGTGATCGCGTTGTTGTCGAGGGCGACGAGCGACTGCGCCAGCGCACGTCCGCGCATCGACGCCGTGGTCTGCAGCGTGATCCCGGTCTGGCACAGGATGACGCCCTCGAAGTGCGCGTTCGCATGGATGGTCACCTTGCCGGCGACCTGCCAGAACACGTTCTTGGCCTGCGCGTCGCCGCTGAGGATCACACTCTTGGCGCTGGAGAGATCGAGGTCGTTCGAGATCTGGAAGATCCACACGTCGGTCGCGCTACCCGCGATGGTGACGTCGAGCGGAATCGTGACGCCGGTGCCCCACGTGTAGAGGCCCGGTGCGAGCGTCAAACCGCCGATGTTGCCACTGCCGAGGTTCAAGTAATCTGGATGCGTGCGTCCGGCAGCGTCGGAGTACGCCGTCTGCATCGCTAGAACCGCAGTGGTCAGGTTCGACGGAGTCGGAGCCGAGTAGTTGCTCGCGTAGAGCTTTCCCGGTGCGACGACCGATGCCGATGTCGAGAACACGTTGCTCGAGTCGGCGATCAAGTCGAAGCCCGTGATGAAAGTCGCGGCCGCAGGGCTGACGCCGAGCGCTCCACCAGTGATTGATGAGCCGGTGACGTTGGTGATTCCGGTCTTCGCGAGGACCACGAAGCTTCCAACCGAGGCGATATCCGTCGGCGAGCCGAGCTCGACGGGCGCCGGGCCGAGCCCGAGCGGGTTCGGCGGGTTGTACATGGCGTCGGGACCACCGCCGCCGTCCACGGTCGTCTCCCCCGACGAGTCATCGCCACATGCGCCGGCGAATGCGGCCACTGCGACAAGCCAGGCGGTGCGGGACATCAGAGAAGGATTCAGCATTGGGAGTGCCGACCTTTTGAGCAACCTCGGGGCCAACTCCCAACCCCTTGATATCTAGGGTTTCTCGCCGGCAGCGAGGCCTACTTCGCGATACGTGGGCCACGTGTGCCCGCGGTGAACTGGGCGCGCACACCGCGAGAATCGGCGGTCAGACGAGCGTGCCGGTCATCGTGCGACCCATTCCTCGAGCCTGAGCGTCGCGCCAGGGCTCACGCCGCCCTTCACGATGTACGCGAGCTCGGACAGGTGGGCCTTGATCTTGTCGATTGCCTCCGCAGCACCGGCACGCGAGCTGTTCATCTTGTGCTCACGGATCTCGGCGATCAGCACCTGCTTGCGGCTCGCGGCCCGGATCTCGAGATCGGAGGAAGTGTCTGGAAGGAGTGCGTTCGACATTGATGGCGGGGAAGATACGGCCCAAACCAGAGTTCGACTATTTCGATTTTTGGTCGTCTTGCAACGGAAAAGACGACACATCAACTCGAGCTGCGACGCCGACGTACAATCATCGGGTGAGGCGCATGGCGGTTGACGGACAACCACAGCATCGTCACGCCGGAGACCCAATGAGGATGATCATGTTGCTCGCTACGTCTTGCGCGGCGACGGGCTCGAATTCGCCATACGTCGAGCTCGAGCGACACGCGACCGCACGCGGTCTGACGCTCGGCGGCGAGATCACCGGCAGCATCGACTGCCGGGATCCGGGCATCGTGCGCAACGACTTGCCACTCGGCGCGACCGCGACCCTCGAGTACGAGCTGCAGCCGACGACTCGCTGCGCTCGCATCGACCTCGTCGATGCGAAGGGCAAGGTCATCAGGAGCTGGACGGACGCAGCGTGGTGCAACGGTCGAGTCAAGGGAGCGACAGTCACCGGCGACGGTGGGGCGTCGTTTATTCGTGCCGTCGCCGACAGCTGCGCCGGTGCGGGCGGGACGACGCTGACGCTGCGGCTCGTCGCTGCACCGGGCTGACCACTTGCGCGGGCGTCAACAATGCGCACGTTGTTGACTCACCTCGGAGGCGGCAATGCTGTGGACCATCCTGATCGGTTTCTTCGTCGGTTTGTTCGCACGCTGGGTCAAGCCCGGTGCGCAAGCGATGGGTTGGATCATGACGGTGCTGGTCGGCATCGGCGGTGCGGTGCTCGCGACGTTCGTCGGCCAGCAACTCGGCTGGTACGCGCACGGTGACAAGGCGGGCTTCCTCGCATCGATGGGCGGCGCGATCGTGCTGCTCGTCCTGTTCGAGGCGATCCAGCCGCGGCTCGCGCGCCCGGCGCCCGACAAGTCATTGCCGCCTGGCCCGTGACTCCCCGCATGGGGTGAGCCCCCGGTATGATACGTCGAATGCGATGGCTCATACTCGCGGTTCGCCAGCGCATGCTCGTCAAGGTGTTCCTCGCCGTCGGGCTCGTGGTCACGATCGCGTTGGTAACGCTCGCGTGGCGGCAGACCAGAGGCGAGATATCGCAGCTCAAGGCCGCAGCGCAGGACTCTGCCGAACAGCTCGCGAAGGTGATCGTCGGCAATATCGAAACCACGATGCTCCAGGGGGACGGGATTCATGTGAAGAATCAGGTCCAGCGGATCCAGCTCGCGCTTCCGGACGCAGAGGTTCGAATCTACGATCCGCGAGGCCTCGAGGTCTTCGGGCAGCTACCGGCTCCCCCGCCGAGGTCCGCTCTCGCTGCACCTCTGGTGGCGACGCTCAGCGACGGGCAGCTCCGCGTTGAAGATGGCCGCGAGTGGCGTCCCGTCGCGAACGAGGAGCGTTGCCATCAATGCCACCCCGCCGGTCCTGCGCTTCGCGGTGTCGTCGCGCTGACGCCCGCCTCGACTCCGTACGCGCGCGAGCAGGTGCTCGGCGAGCTGCTCGAAGATGGCTTCGTTCAGATCATGACCGCAGAGCAGGGCGGCGAGCTCGACAGTTACTTCGCCGAGCTGTCGGCTCGAGCGCCCGGGATCCAGGCCGTCGGGGTCTATGGTGTGGATGGGTCACGGGCGTTTGGGGTGGATGTCGCCGGCGTGACGAGCGAGATGATCAGTCGCCATTTGCACGCTGCTGCAACGCGAACCCAGGTGCCAGTAGCGGGTGGTGCGATCGAGCTGATCCCGCTACGGATGCAGGAGCGTTGCGAGCAGTGTCACGAACCCGACGTGCCCGTGCGCGGCGTGCTCGCTGTATCGCTGGCAGCAGTGACCCAGCCGTCGACGCGGGCTGCTGAGCTCTCAGCGATGATCGATACGTCGTTGCGCTTCATCATGCTGTCGTCGCTTGGACGCATGATCGGAGCGTTTCTCGACGAGGTTGTTGCCACGGGCGCCGTCAGCGAGCTCTCTCTCTACGATGCTGACGGACGCACGTACTACACGAGCGTGCCGCATTCAGCACAAGTTCACGTCGGAGCCGTGCTCGCGACCCGGATGGCAGCGTCGAGCTTCGTCGGAGCATCAGAGACCGAGCGCGTCCGCGTCGTGCACCCGCTGATCAACGATGCCAAGTGCGCGCGATGTCACGGCAGCGACTTGCCCGTCCGCGGCGCGGTCTCGGTCAGTGTATCCACGCGCGCTGCCGCCGAGGCTCGCGATACGGCGGAGCGTCGTGCTCTCGTCGTGATCGCGTTAGCTCTCGTGGTCGTGCTGGCCGTGCTTTACGCCCTGCTGCGGACCCTCGTGGTGTCGCCCGTCCGAAAAATTGGAGCTGTCGCCGACGCGGTCGGACAAGGCCAGCTCGATGTCTCGGTCTCGGGCGTTCACCCGCACGGCGACGAGATGCAACGGCTCGGGACCCGCGTGAACGAAATGATCCGTGGGTTGCGGACCGAGTTCCACATGCGGCGGTTTGTCTCTCAGAGTACCGTCGACGCGGCGCGCGGCGCGGCACGCGCAACTTCCGGCAGGGTTGCTGCGGGCGGTGAACGATGCATCGCGACGATCTTGTTTACCGACATTCGCGGGTTCACCGCCTACTCGGAGACGGTGCAACCCGAAGCCGTCGTGGAGATGCTCAATCGTTTTCTTCAGGTCCAGGCCGACATTGTTGTGCGTTACGGCGGCGACATCGACAAATTCGTCGGCGATGAGCTGATGGCCGTGTTCCGGGGGGTGGACGGGGCCGCGCGAGCGGTGCGGGCGGCGATCGAGATGGTTGCTGCGGTGGAGCAGACGCGTCTGGTGGGCGAAACACTCACGGTCGGAGCCGGCGTGTCGACGGGTGAGGTCGTTCAGGGTCCGATCGGGTCGGCCGACCGCATGGACTTCACGGTGATCGGCGACGTAGTGAACATCGGTGCGCGCCTGTGCTCGGCGGCGCAGGGGAGCGAGGTGATCGTGTCGGAAGCGGTCCGCGACGCATGCGGGCAGCTCGATGACGTCGAGCTCGAGGAGATGGAGGCGCTCCAGCTCAAGGGTAAGCGTCACGCGTTCGCCGTTTACCGGGCAAAGCCGCGTCGTTCGCGACAGTCGTAATTCAAAGACGTGGCACCCTCGTCCCGTGGTCCCTCGTTCACTTCGTCGCTGGTTCGTCATTCACTTCGTCGCTGATGTCCTCGCGGCGGTGCCGTTATTCATCGCACCGGCGTGGGTACTCGGCCATCTCGGCTGGCCTGCCGTCGATCCGATCTCGACGCGCCTCGTCGCAGCAGCGTTATTCGGGATCGGTATCGAGTCGTATCTCGGGCGCAACGCCGGGGTCGACTCGTTTCGCGCGATGCTGAATCTGAAGGTCATCTGGTCGGCGTCCGCGACGCTCGGCGTGCTGTGGTCGCAGCTCGAGGGAGGTCCAATTGCGGGTTGGGGCGTGTTCGCGATCTTCGCCGGATTTCATCTGGTGTGGCTTCGATACCGACTGCTCCTGCGTACGGCGCAGTGAGGCAGCTGGCCTGGGTCATTTCCTGCGAGGCGTACCCATTGTTTGCTACGCTAATCGCTGGTGAGCCAAGGACTTTCCTTCGGCGCGTATCGGGCGGTTCGCAAGGTCGGCCAAGGCGGCATGGGTGCGGTCTATCTCGGCGAGCACACGCTGATTGGACGCCGCGCCGCGATCAAGGTCCTCCACCGCGACCGCAGCTCACAGCGCGAGAACATCGAGCGGTTCTTCATCGAGGCGCGCGCGACGTCTGCGATCGAGGATCCGGGCATCGTCCAGATCTACGACTTCGGGGTCACGCCGACCGGCACCGCGTACCTCGTCATGGAGTACCTGGACGGCGAGCCGCTCAGCGCCCGGCTCCGCCGCCTTCGCCTGCTCGAGCCTCACGATGCCGTGCGCATCACACGGCAGATCGCCGGATCCCTCGCGGCCGTTCACGCGCTCGGGATCGTCCACCGCGATCTCAAACCCGAGAACCTGTTCATGGTTCGCGACAGCGAGGCGAGCCGCGGCGAGCGGCCGAAGATCCTCGACTTCGGTATCGCGAAGCTCGGCGACGACGGCAGCGAACGGTTCAAGACGCGCACGGGCGCGGTGATGGGAACGCCCGCGTACATGTCGCCCGAGCAGTGCAACGACACCGGCAAGATCGATCACCGCACCGACGTGTACTCGCTCGGGTGCGTGTTGTTCCACCTGCTGACCGGGCGGCCGCCGTTCGATGTCGCGGGCGTCGGCGCCACGATCTCCGCGCACCTCAACGATCCGCCGCCGCGGCCGAGCACCATCGTCGCTCACGTGCCCGCCATCGTCGATCCGATCGTGGCGCGTTGCCTCGCGAAGCGCCCCGAGGATCGCTTCGCGACGATGCTCGAGCTGCAGCAGGCGTGCGACGCCGTGCTCGAGCACCTGCCGATTGACGTCACGACCGGCAACGCACTTCCACCGATCGCGCCACGGGAAGACGCGACCACCACGCTCGGCAGCTCGGTCGGCCAGTCGGTGCCGCGCATCCGGCGCCTCCGTCTCGGCGTGTGGATCGGCGTATCCGCGGTCGCCGCTACGCTCGGGGTTCTGCTCGCCGTGATGACGACCTCGACCGATGCCCCGACGAGTTCCTCGCCGACGATCATGCCCACCGCCGCACCCATCGCGACGCCCCCGGACGTACCCACCGAGGTTTTTCCTGCCCCTGCCCCGCCGGTTCCTCCCGCGACCGTGCCGGATCCCGTCCCGGAACCGATCGAGGCGGCAGGCTCGGGGTCGGCCACGCCGCCCGCACCCAGCACGCCAACGCGGAAGACCACGCCGAAGAAGCCCAAGCGGCCGACCGGCAATCTGTATGACGACCGGATCTAGAACGGGTCTGGTCCTGGTGCTCGCCTTGGCGATGACCGCGCAGTCGCACGCGCAGGCCGCCGAGGCCGAGGCCCTGTTCCGCGAGGGCAAGCGCTTGATGAAAGCGGGCGACATCGAGGCTGCGTGTGACAAGTTCGAAGCGAGCGAGCGACTCGAGCCCGAGAACGGAACCGAGCTGAACCTCGCGGATTGCTGGGAGCGCGTCGGTCGCACGGCGAGTGCCTGGGCGATGTTCGTGAAGGCAGCGGCGAGTGCGAAGCGCGAAGACCGCGCTGCCGAAGCGCGCAGCCGCGCCGCGATTCTCGAGAAGAAGCTCGTCTACCTGACCATCGAGGTGCCAACCGAGTCCGAGCTCGACGACCTCGTGATCACCCGCAACGATCAGGTCGTCGATCGAGGCCTGTGGAATCAGGCCGCGCCCGTCGACCCCGACGAGTACACGATCACCGCTGAAGCGGACAAGCGCGAGACCTGGTCGACCCAGATCAAGGTGAAGACGAAGCACAAGGTTGTCGTGATCCCGGTGCTCGAGCGCGCGCCACGTAAAAAGAAGAAGAAGAAAGCGCCCGAGGGAGTCAACGAGAACCGATCGCTCGCGCTCGCGCTTGGCATCAGCGGCGGTGGCGCGATCGTCGTCGCGTCCGGCTTCGCTATTCACAGCTACACGCTTCAAGATCGCTCCGACGCCGTGTGCCCGACCACCGCGTGCCGCGACGCCGGCGCCGTCGACCTCAACCGGCGCGCGCGCCTCGAAGGCTGGGTCGCGAGCATTGGCTGGGGCCTTGGCGTGGCTGCGGTCGGCGCTGCGATCGTGGCGTGGTCGATCGGCGGCAAGAAGGCAACGGAGGTGTCGCTCTCGCCCGTCATCACCGACGAGCGCGCCGGCCTCGTGCTGGGTGGGCAGTTCTGATGCGCCGCTGGGTGACGGTGCTCGTCGCACTCTCGGGATGCACGTATCCTGAGAAGCAGTTCGCAGGTCCGTTCACCTGCCTCGGCGCGGCGGCGCCGACGAGCGCACAGCCGCTCGTGATGATCGAGGGTCAGGCGATCAACCCGTCCGATCTCATGCCGCTCTCCGGGGTCTCGCTGACGCTCCAGGATCGAAACATGAACACCGTCGCCGGTCCGCTCACGACGATGAACACCGGCGCGTTCCAGTTCTCGCTGAACACGAACGGCACGCCCGTCGACGGTGTCTACGTCCACGCGACCGCGGCCGATCGCTACACGACGTACTACGCCCCGGCACGTCTCGTCACCGAGAACCTCCAGTTCGGGTTCGCCCTGCTGTCGACGATGCAGGCCAACAACCTCGCGCTCGGCGCGCTCGGCGGGCCGTTCACCGCGAACACCGGCGCCGTGCTGCTGACCGTCAACGACTGCAACGACGAGCCGCTCGCCAACGCGACGGTCACCTCGGTTCCTCCGGGTGCCGTCCGCTACTTCGACGGGATCATGCCGTCGATGACGGCAACGAAGACCGATGCCGGCGGCGTGGCGATGGTCGCGAATCTGCAGCCAGGGCCGGTGACGCTGACCGTGACGATCGGCGACCGGACACTTCCGTCGCGCACCTTCAACATCGTCGCCACCGCGTTCGTGCAGACCGTCATCGTGCCGTGATCAACAGGCGCGTGATCGCGTAGGCCACCGCGACCATCAGCACGACGAGCACGGCGGGCAGCGCCCACGACGGCCGCGACCTCTGCGTGCGCCGTACAGGCAGGACGTGCGTCGCGCGGTCCAGGGTCATGCCCGTGGTGTGCGTGAACTGTTGCAGGACGTGGTCTTCGAGCGTCGCGCCCTGATCGCGCGCCTTGACCCAGGTCATGACGTCCTCGCTGAACAGATCATGCATGAGCGTGGACAGCGCGGCATCTGACAGGTTCAGCGCATTCGTGCGCGCGAACGCTTCGAGCGCGTGCTGCATCTCGCGCGCAGACGCGTAGCGGTGCGTGCGGTCGACAGCGAGCCCCTCGAGCAGGATCGCCTCCAGCTCGGGTGGGAACGTCCGATCGATCGACGTCGGCGCATCGATCCGCGCGTGGGTCATGCGGTCGAGCATGTCGGCCTCGGTGGCGGCTGTGAACGCACGCGCGCCGGTGGTCATCTCGTAGACCAGCACGGCGAGCGAGTAGATGTCGCTGCGTGCGTCGGTGAGCTCGCACCGGCACTGCTCCGGCGACGAGTAGCCGAGGCGGCCCTTGAAGGTGCCGTACACCGTGTTGCTTAGGTTGTTGGGCGCCTTCGCGATGCCGAAGTCGATCAGCTTCACGTTCCCGTCGTACGTGATCATCACGTTGCTGGGAGCGACATCGCGATGAACGATCGGCGACGCCCGCCTGTGTGCGTGATGCAATCCGTCGGCGAGCGCGACCGCGATCGCGATCGCGGCCCCCAGCGGCAGCCGCGGCGCGCGATCGAGGACATCCTCGAGCGTGCGGCCATGCAGATACTCCATCGCATAGAACAGCACGCCGTCGCGGACGTCGATGTCGAGCACCTGCACGATCCGCTGGTGCCGGAGCGACGCGGCGTTGCGCGCCTCGTCGAGCAGCATGCGTGCGAGATCGGGATCGTGAGCGCACTCGGGCCGGATGCGCTTGACCGCGAGCAGCCGCTCGAATCCGTTCGGACCCACTCTGCGCGCGAGCATCACTTCGGCCATGCCGCCTGTCCCGAGCGGGCCCACCAGCTCGTAGCGCTCCTCGGCGGCCATGCCCCGAAGGTACCAGGTGATACGATGCAATCGTGAGCACGAGCCTGCTGCGGGGAACCGTCAAGGAGTTCCGCTTTCACCGCTACGTGCTGCGTGTCGTCGAGGGAATGGACAAGGGCCGCGAGCACGTCGCGGCGTCGTCGGACGAGGTGTCCGTCGGCACCGCCGAGTCCAACGTGCTGCGTCTGACGGATCCGACCGTGTCGCGCTATCACTTCGTCCTGCAAGTCAGCCCGCAGGGCGTGCTGCTGCGTGACCTCGGCAGCACCAACGGCACCCAGCTCGGCAGTTTCCGGGTCGAGTCGGCGTACCTCACCAACGGGGCGGTCATCTCGCTCGGCATGACGAAGCTGCGCTACGACGAGATGGTCGAGCAGCTCAACGAGCCGCTCAGCGACGACGACTTCTTCGGGCGCGCGTTCGGACGCAGCGTCGCGATGCGCCGGATCTTCTCGCTCCTGCCGCGGATCGCCGCAACCGATTCCACCGTGCTCATCGAAGGCGAGACCGGCACCGGCAAGGGCGTACTCGCCGAGGCGATTCACACTGCGAGCCCGCGTGCAGCCAAGCCGCTCGTCGTGGTGGACTGCGGCTCGATTCCGCCGTCGCTGATCGAGAGCGAGCTCTTCGGTCACGAGCGCGGTGCATTCACCGGCGCGATCAGCCGTCGTACGGGTGCCTTCGAATCCGCCGCCGGCGGCACGATCTTCCTCGACGAGCTTGGCGAGCTACCGCTCGAGATGCAGCCGAAGCTACTGCGCGCGCTCGAGGAGCGAACGGTCAAGCGCGTCGGTGGCTCCGATTCGATCAAGCTCGACGTGCGCGTGATCGCGGCGACCAATCGAAATCTCAAACAGGCGGTCAACCGCGGTGGATTTCGCGCCGATCTCTACTTCCGGCTCAACATTGTCCGCATCGAAATCCCGCCGCTGCGCGAGCGCCGCGATGACATCCCGATGCTCGTCAATCACTTCTACGAGCAGCTGGCACCGGCCGGCACCCCGCCGCCGCCCGGACTCGTCGAGCACCTGTCGAGCCAGGACTGGCCAGGCAACGTTCGCGAGCTGCGCAATGCGGTCGAGCGCGCCGTGCTCATGCAGGATGCGGCGCTGTGGCAGGAGCTCACGTCGGAGCCGACCGACGCTGTGCAATCGACCCATGCGTTCGATCCCGCGCTCTCGTTTCGCGCCGCCAAGGAGCGCGCGATGGCGCAGTGGGAGCGCTGGTACGTGACCGAGCTGTCACAGCGGTCCGGCGGCAACCTGTCACGCGCGGCTCGCGAAGCGCACATGGACCGAACCCATCTGCGCGAGCTGCTTCGCAAGTATCGAACCGACCCGGAGTAGCGGCTCAGCGGATCTGGCCGCCGGCCACGACGTAGCCGCTGTCTCCGCGCATCGTCAGGTTGTCGAGCGACACGCCGGCGACCGCCGGCATCGGCACGGTGACGAGGAAGTCCTGCAGCGAGTCGAGCTGGATGCCGACACCTGCGCCCGTCGCGCTGGCCAGGTCGTCGGGGCCGATCATGCTGGGGTTCTCGGGGTCGTCGAGGAGGTTCGCGTACACGTGGACCATGCCCATCTCGATCGCGATCTCGTCGGCCGTGGTGCCGCGACCGATCGCGACCTCGACCTGCGCATTGATGGCCGCGCGGACGATCGTGCTGCCCTTGTTGCTCACGGTCGCGATCATGTCGCCGAGCACGAGGCGAACGGAGCCGTCGCTGGTGTTCGCGCTGATCATCGGCGGCAGCGTGGCCTTGATGTCGACCGTGTCGAACAGACCGAAGTTCTCCGCGAGGTGGAGGTCGAGCAGACCGAGCGCGTGGACCTGCGACAGCATGTCGTTCAGCAGGTCGTCAGAGATCGCGACCTGGACGCCGTGGCCCATCTCCAGCCGGGGTGTGCCGTTGCCCGTGAAGATGTAGCCCTTGCTCGATTCACTGCCGCCGATCTTCGTGGCGATGTTGAGCGACGCCATCGCGCCGAGACTGCTGAACTGGATCGCGCTTGCGGATGCTTGCAGCTCGACGGTCTTGCCGAGCACGTTGATGGTGCGAGGACCGACCAGCGCGCCGAGCGCCGTGTTGACCAGTGGTTCGATCGCGAGTTGCGCGCTGCTCGTGATCACACCCTGCATCGTCGACGCGAGATGCGTGTTGAGCAGATCCAGGATGGTGCCGACGAGTCCCGACGCCTGGAGCTTGAGCGCCGTGGTCGCAACCTTCGGTGCCATGACCGTGGTCTTGAATCCGCCCATGCCGCCGGGTGTCACCACGAGCGTGCCGCCGATCGTGATCTTGTCGGCGGTGACCGTCACCGTGGTCGAACCGTCGGGAACCAGCGCGCCGCCGTAGGCCGCTCTCGCTCCCATGGTGACGGCGCTGACCTCGACCTCGAGCTGGAGCCCGCCATCGACCGGCGTCAGCGCAACGCGCACGTCACCGATCGTGAGCTTGCTGATCGTCAGCTTCAGATTTGCGAGCTCGTCACCCAGGCTCGAGGGCACCAGCAGCGTCGACAGGTCCAAGCTCTTGAGCGTCTCGCTCGCTGCCGCCGAGATCCGCGCGAATGCCTCGGTCGACAGCGTGGCGCGAATGGCGCCATCGATGCGCGAACCCACCGGGCGCAGCTCACCGACGTGAGCCGCACGCGCGTCGATCGCCTTGCCACCCTCCTGCGAGATCGCGACGGTCTCGAGCAGCGTGGCGCCCTCGGGGACCGCGACCACCGCGGAGAACGATCCGTCGTCGGCCAGCGTTGCGGGGGTGTTGTTGATCGTGACCTGCGTGATCGGAGACCCACTCGTTCCCGGCAGCGCGGTCCCGGTCACCACGACCATGCCCGCGTCGCTCTGGATCAACCCGCGCTCGGGCGACGTCACCCGGAGTGCCGGCGGTGGCGGCAGCTCGCCGACACAGCCGACGAGCGCGAGCAGGAGGAACAGGAGGACCAAGACGGCGGCGCGGGGTGATGGCTGCATGAGGAGCCATCGAGCAAGCGCGAGGCCACCACGTGGTGGGCGGTCATCGACCGAGATTCCGCGGACCTGCGCCGCTGCGGCCGCTGTGATGCCGCGAGGGGTGACGGCCAGGGCCCTCGGGTGGCGGCCGCCGCCATCAGCCGAAACGAACAACGGGCCAGCACATGGCCGACCCGTTCGCGCGATGGAGGCGTCGATCAGAACAGCAGCTGGAGTGCGACGCGGGGACCGTGCATCACCGTCGAGATCGCCGCGCGCTGCTGCGTGAGCGTTCGCCAGCCAATATCCACCTGGAACCACGAGGCGACGCGAACGTTTGCCTCGGCACCCGCCGACCACGTGCTGGTCGACGAGCCGGCGATGCTCTGATCGACCGTACCGGTCACATGCAGGCGGCTGAACGGCCGGACGACCACGCGGGCGCCTGCCAGCAGGTCGCCGCCCGCATCGACGATCTCTGGCGCCGTGAATCCGCTACCGCCAACGCCGATCGAGCCCGAGATGGCGGTGCTCTGGTAGCGGACACCCGCACGACCTTCGAGCGACACGCGGGATTCGTCGTCGCCGAGGAAACGGTAGCCGCCCATGCTGTCGACGAGCAAGCTACTCACGGTGCCCTGCAGGGTCACCATCAGCGGTCCGACCTGGTTCCCGCCCGCGACATCGACGACCGCGTACAGCAGATCGGTGACCAGGGAGAACCGCTTGTAGCGGACCTCGGCGACGAGCGGCACGCCGTAGCGCGTGTAGCGCGACAGCTGCATGAACTCGAGCGCGGTGCCCACGCTCTTGTCGCCCACCGCGACGTTCGCGTCGACCGACGCTGCCCACACGTTCGGTCCGAACGAGAAGCGCCAGTCCCGCTTGGCCGTGGTCACGCCGCGCTTGCTGACGAAGGGAGCGTCGATCTCGTCGCTGTATTCATCTTCCTCGTCTTCCTCGTCTTCCTCGTCTTCGTCGTCTTCGTCGTCCGCGACGAACTCGACGATCTTTCGCTTCGGCGCGGCCTCGGCGAGCGAACCGGCGACGAGCGTGAGGCAGGCAGCCAACGCGAGAGGACGACCGAGGTGGATGGGCATGAATCGTCCATCGTGCAACTTCGCCGCCACGGCCTCGCTCTCGCTCGCCTCAACGATCTCGCGGCGATCGCCGCAGCCGGCGGCCGAGGTGACGGCTGGCGCCCTCGGAGACTTCGCCCATGGCGGCGATGGGAACGCTATCGATCGAGCGTGCGTGACAGCCGCCGCCACACCGGGATGGTGCAGATGCCCGCGACGGCCACCGTGATGAGCCACGGGATCCGCCACGGGAACCAGGTCGGCGGCGGACTGCCCGCGATCAGAGAGCCAACCGCGGTGAGCAGCGAGAAGATCGAGAATGCCGCAAGCACAACCGCGGCCATGCCGCGAACCAACCGCTTGCGATCGGCGTCCGGATCCGCGCCGGCCTCGCGCGCGACCGGGCCCCACAGCCCTGGCGGTCGCGCCCGATTGTAGAATGCGACGAGCCCGGCCATCGACTCGCGAGGTCCGACGAGCGACACCACGATCCCGGTGATGGTCGAGCCGGCAAACATCACGAGCAGATTCATCGCCTCGTCGGAAGGAGCGTCGCCGCCCACCCCGAATAGCAGCACGGGCGCGAGCACAGCCGACGCGACGATCGCGGATAGCTCGCCCCACGCGGTGACGCGCCACCACACCCAGCGCAGTAGCAGGACGCCGCCCATACCGGCACCGAGCAACAAGCTCGTCTTCCACGCGCTCCCGATCGAGCCGAGCTGCGTCATCACGACGAGCGCGATGAGGAGGATGCCGAAGTTCGATCCGCGCGCGACCCAGACGAGGCTGCGATCACTCGGCGTCTTGTTCAGCCACGACTGGCAGATGAACCTCCTGTAGATGTCGTTCGTCCAGTACGACGAGCCCCAGTTGAGATGCGTATCGACGGTCGACGCGAGCGCGGCGAGCATCGCGGTGAGGAGCAGGCCCTTGAGCCCCGACGGAAGCTCGGCCATCGCGCGCACGTAGGTGAGCTCGCGCTCGGCACGCGCGGGCTCGATAGCGAGCGATAGATCGGGTGGATACAACAGGAGCAGGCCGAGCCCCAGCGGGATCCACATCAGGCTGCGCAGGAACACCTGCGTCACCGTGAACCACACCGCGGCACGCCGAGCGTCGACGTCCGACCGACACGCCATCGATCGCTGAGCCAGATACCCGGTGCCGTCGGCGTTCATCTGCGCCACCCACTGCAGCGCGAACACGGCGAGCACGGCGAACGTCGCATCCTTGGCTACCGATGGCGTGAACGCGAGGATCTGGTCGCCGGTGATTCCACCGGGCCCACCCGCGGCGAACCGCTCGTGAATCTGCTCGGGAATCGCACCGAGCCCGCCGACCTTGTCGACCACGAACCACGCGAACAGCCCGGTCCCCACGAGCATGATGAACAGCTGGACGATGTCGGTGTTGACGACCGAGCGAAGCCCGCCGGTCGTCGAGTAGAACGCCGTGACGGTCAAGATCGCGAGGATCGACATGAGGTTGTTGCCAGACCGAACCCACACATCGGCAGGCCAGGTCGCAGGGTCATCGTCGACAACCGTGATCGGCGTATCGATCCACTGGGCCAACCCGACGAACACGTCGTGAACCGCCGCAGGCACCCACTGATCCCAGATGAGGAATGGCTCGGCGATCCGCGTCGCGGCGAGCAGCACGAACGACAGCACCGCGCAGTTGAATATCGTGCCGAAGTAGATGGCCTTGATACCGCGCAGCACCGCTGCGGACTTGCCGCCGTAGCGCACCTCGGTCAGCTCCGCATCCGTGATCACGCCGACACGCCGCCAGCTCGGGGCGAGCACGAAGCCGAGCAGCAAGAACGCGATCGCGTAGATCCACAGTCGCCACAGCGAGAAGACACCGGCCGTCGCGATCAGACCGGTGACGAGCAGCGGCGTGTCGGCGGCAAACTGCGTCGCGGCCATACTGAGGCCCGCCTTCCAACCCGGCAGGCTTCGCCCGGCGAGGAAATACTCCTCGAGGTTCTTGCCGGCGTCACCTTTGGCGCGCATCCCCGAATACAGCGCGTAAGCGATGAACGCGAAGATGATGAGCACGTCGATCGCTGCCATGTCTCTGACGCTAAACGACCTCCGGCGGACACGCACCCCATGTGCCCGGAGATCTATTGGGCGAGCGCGGCGAGCTCCACCGCTGATAGCGCACGCTCGTAGACACGTAGCTCGTCGAGCATTCCCACGAAGTGACTGACGTTGACGCCAGCGTCGCGGTCACAGCCAAACATCAGGAGACTGCCGTCGTAGACGGTGGGCGCGATGACCTCCGCGGCGACCTCGGTGCCGTTGCGGTACATGCGCTTCGATGTGCCATCGTAGGTCGCAGCCACGTGCTCCCAGGTTCCGACCGTGAGCGTGCCGCCGGCCAGGTCGAGGTTGCCCGCGCCATCCGTCGTCGTGACTACGAGCGTCGGCGCGGAATCCATCCAGATCTCCCACGAGTTGAGGACCGAGCTCATCGAGTCGTACGTCTTGCTGAGCACGGTTTGCCCGTTCGCCACGTCGGCACGAATCCACGCTGCGATCGTGAACTGTGGTGCCTGGAACCGTGGAGCCCCGCCCGCGAGTTGCAGGCACGTCGTGCCCGAGTACACCGCGCCCAGACCGACACGCCCAGGCGCATAGGTCGGGCAGAAGGCGCACTGGACCGCAGCGGCGTGGGAGCTCGCATCCGCGAAGCTCCCCTCGAACGGGATGTAGAGCGCGAGTGCCGGATCGCCCGCCAACCCGTCCTCGGTCGTCGTGTCGGTCGCGACGTCGGCGACATCGGCGTCCCCGCGCGTCTGCGCGTCGAACTCGATGCGGCCACAGCCGGCGATCAATGCCAGCGTGGTCATGCGCAGCGCGGCGACGCGAACCATGACAGTCAGCTTACCGGACGCGGACTACTTCAGCTCGAGCGTCTGGACCGGATTGCGATCGCGCCAGCAGCGCGCGGAACCCTGGGCGCAGCGAATGCGCAGCGTGGCGGCTTCGTCGGGCGAGCGAAACCGCGTGTAGGCCGTGTGTGCCGCACGCGCCTGGGGATCCTCGAGCGCGGAGAGTGCCGTCGCCTGCGAACGAAGGAGATCGGGGTCGCGCGGGGCGAGCTCGAGGCCGCGGGCGGCGGCGGCGAGCGCAGCTTCGTGGTCGCCGACCGCCACGAGGACACGCGCGTAGAGCGACCACGCGTTCGCGTTGCGTGGCGCGCGCTCGGTGCACGCGCGGGCTGGCGCGACCGCCTCGTGCCAGCGGTTCTGGCGGACGTACGCGTCGGCGAGGACCGCATCGAACACCGCGGGGACCGGTGTGATCGGGAGCAGCTGACGAGCGAGCGAGACATTGGCGACCACGTCGTCCACCCGCCCTTGCTTGGCAGCGAGCCAGCCGAGCTGGACGTTGACCATCGCCTTGGCGCGGTCATCGGGTGCCGCGGCGAGCGCGGCTTCGAGAACGGGGCGAGCGTCCTCGACGCGCGTGACGACCATCTGCACGAGGGCCATGCCGTGCTCGTACATGCGCTGCCACGCCGGAGCGCTCGTCGATGTGCGCGCTCGGCGACCGAGCTCGATGCGGGTCTCCGCAACGAGCGTGATCGGCTGCGGGGCGCACGGGTCGAGGATCACGTCGCGTGCACCGGTCGCACCCGCGAGGAACTCGGCTCCTTCGGGGGTCCGCGCCGACGTGCACGTGGCCTCCTGCAACGCGAGCGTGCGGCTTCGGTGGCGCAGGCGCGCGGTGACCGTGACGGGCTCGGCCACGTGGCGTGGGACGGCGAACGTGTAGCGAACGGCCTGCGCTTCGCGAGCGGCGAGCGTCTTCGTCGTGACCTGCGAGCGGAACTTCGCCATCTCGTGGTGCTCGAGCACCTGGCCATCCTTGTCGACGACGAGCGTCTTGAGCACGTGACTGTCGGTGTCCTTGGGATCGGTGGCGTGGGTGAGGCCGTTCGCGGCGATGCGCTTGCCGTGACGGTCGGTGAGCTCGACCTCGACCCAGGTGTCCTGGATGTCGAGGACACCACCGGGGAACCGGTGACCGACGAGCAGATTGCGGATCACGACGTCGAGCTCGAGGCGCGTGCCCGCGATGATCGGCGCACCGTCGGCCGGCAGATGCCACGCCCCGGGCTTGCCGCGGGTGATGACACGCGCGCCCGCAACATCGATGGAAGCCGCGCCTTCGAGCTTGGCGCGTGTGAGGCGCAGCTGCTCGGCATCACCGCGCATCGATGCCATCCACGTGTGACCTCCGACGAAGCGGTGCGACGCGACCGTGCCTTGCTTGGCCCCGAGCTCGTCGGGCGACGACGGCACGCGCTCCATGTGACAGTCGAGGCAGTTCTTGCGGTCGACCTTGTCGATCTGCGCGACTCCGTTCCCGGTGTACGCGGAGTTTCGCCACGCGCCCGGCTCGTCGATGCCGGTCAGGTGCACGGGCATCTGCATGTCCGGCGACAGGAAGCCGCGGTGGCAGCCGACGCATAGCTCGGTGTCGACCTTCGTCGTGACCTGCTGCTTGTGACGCGCGATCGAGGCAGCGTCGTCGAGTGACGGCGCATCGAGCGGCGTTGCATTCCACACGTAGCTGCCGTTGCCGTCGTGCGTGGTCTTCTGCACGGCGTGACACAGCCGGCACGTGACCCCGGAGTGCGAGCGCAGATCGGCAGCAGGCACCGGTGCGTCGGCCGTCATCATGCCGTCGACCATCAGCGGCATGTCGTGGCAGCCACCGCAGTGCTGACTCGCTTCCTTGCCGAGCGATTCGCGGGCGAGCTCGACATTGAAACGATAGATCGGATTCCCAAACGATGCGAACGAGTGAGCACTCGAGGCCCACTGCGCGCTCACATCCGGATGACAGGTCGCGCAGCTATCGACATCGGAGAGCATCTCGCCCTCGGTGAGCTCGCCTGCAGGGCTCGACGGACGCTCGATCGCTACCAGACTCGGACCGTGACTGCCCGGCGCGCGCGGGATGCGTGCCTCGCGCATGGGCCCTGCCGCGGGAAGTGCGGTCTCGGCCACGCGAGCAGCTTCGGGGCTGCCGCATGCACCGAACAGCACGATCGCGAGCGCGGCAGTCGCGCGCATCAGCGCGATGTCCTCGGCTCACGACGGCGACGGCGCAGCACGACAACTCCGACGAGCGAGCTCATCGCGAGGACCATCAGCGGCGCCCCTTCGCTTCCACCCGACTGCGTGTCGCAGCCCATGCATGCATCGAACACGTCGTTGTCGCACGACGGCGCCGGCGTCTCCCACGTGCGCCAGACCGGCGGCTGCGTGCCACCACAGTCGACGCCCTTGTTCGTGACCGTGCGTTTGACGTACCAGCCTCCGGGACCACACGTCGGCACCGCGGGCGCGCAGACGGCGAGGTCACGCAGTGCATCGCTGTAGTCGTCGGCACCCGGCGTGTCGGTATCGACGATGATGCCCTCGCAGTTCGGATTCTTGGGGCCAGCGACCGCAGCCTTGCCCGCGGCGCACGCGCACACCGGTGTGCCGTTTCGATCGATACAGGTGTCACCGGTGCCGCAGCTCACCGCGGCGCACGCATCGGGGAGCTGCTCGCCATTCGCGCGCAGGTTGACCGGCGGCATGCGCGGCACGCACGTCACCGCGTCAGCGCCGTCGAGGTCGGTGTAGCGCTGCGCGACGTAGCTGGGCTCGCACAGACACGCCGGCCCCGACGCCGTCGCGACGCAGCGACCGTGCGGGCCGCAGTATGTCGCGGCGCATGCCTGCGCGGCATCGGCGAGGAACATCTCGTCCTTGTCGATCACCGCGGAGCTGCACGCATCGAGGCTCGCCTGCAGGCCGTTGATCTGCAGCACGCCGTCGAGCGGCGCCTCGAAGTGCGGCTCGAACGTCGGGTCGAACGTCATCTCCTCGGCCGAGACGCGCGTCGTGATGCGCGTGAGGTGGGTGTGCTTCGCGGCGAGATCCTTCAGCAGCTGTACGCCGTCGAGCAGGTCGGTCTGGTCGCTGCAGTCGTTGGCGTCGAGCGCCGTGCCGGGACACTGGCACTGGGCGTCATCGCGAATGCTGCAGCGGTCGAATGTATTGTTGTCGTCGCAGCAGCCGCCCGGCCCGCCGAACTGCGGCGTGAGCCCGGCGCCTCGGTACTCGATCACGAAACCGTCGCCGCCGGCCTCGTCGATCGTGCGCGCGAGTACGGCCGGATAGTTCACGCGATTCGCCGTATCGCGTGCGATGCGCGCCTCGTCGATCGTGACGACGGGGTGGCCCATGGGCCGGTAGATCTCGTTGCTGTACACGTAGGAAGTCACCGTCAGGTGTGGCTCGGCCGCGACGGCGGTGAGGATCAGCGGCACCATCGGATAGGCAGAGCGGTAGCGCAGGCTCAACGGCTTGATCGACTTGACGCCGGCGCCGGGCACCAGCTTCGCTGCAACGAACACCATGCCCTGCTGAACGTAGGGCTCCATGTAGATCGACGTGGTCTGGTTGACGACGAAGCCGTTCTGGCGCAGCCAAGCGGTTGCAACGTTCGCTTCGTCGGCGCGGAACGTGACCGTCTGGTAGTCGCCGATCACCTGCTCGCTCAGCACGGTGACGGGCGGCCCGCCGGCGCCAGGCGCGCCTCCGCTGCCACTGCCCGAACTGTCCTCGCCGTAGCCTCGGACGCCGCAGCTCGCGCTCGGGTGGTATTTGCACTGCCACTCGGAGTCTGGACAGACGTCATCCACGGCGACGTTCACGCGGGGCTGCGTGAGCTGGTCGAGGAAACCGAACGCGGCGGCGGGCGAGATGCCGAGCTCGGGCACTTCGGGCACGGGAATGATCCACGCAAATGACGCCGGATCGCCTGCGTACTTGATCAGCACGTGGGCGGTGACCCAGCCCGGCTCGACCTCGAAGATGATCTGCTCGGACTGCTGGTTGACCGCGAAGTCGCCCTCCGTCACCTCGGGGGGTGACAAGCAACCACACGCAATCGCCGGACGGGTGTCGACCAGGAGGGTGGCACTGGCGAGCGAGGTGGCGAGCACAAGGACGGTGGCGCGCATGGCTCTCCCCATCCCAAGACGCGAGCCAGATCCGATTGCCACGTTTCGCCGGGTTAGCCGGCCGCGATGTGGATTTTCGGCACCAGCCGGTTGGGGGGCCTCAGATCTTCGAGGGTGATGTCAGTACGTCGGCCTCGAGGTTTCGTGATCGTGCTCGAGTCGCTACCCTAGGGGCCCATGCGGCCCGCCGTCGTCCTCGCGTGCCTCGTCATGCTCGCCTTCGGCGTGCGGGCGTTCGCACAGCCCGGCATCGCCGGGTACCTCGCTGCGCCGCACATCCCGCAGGACGCTGGCGTCGATGCGGCGCCGCCGGATGCCGCCGTTGCCGATGCCGGGGTAGACGCTGCCGTCGAGGTGGTGACCAGACCACGGATGCCGACGCCGGAGGAGCTCGAGCAGGCGCTCGTGGACCGCACGCCGGATGCTCCCGTGATCGAGGCGCCGCTCGAGGCGCAACCGGGTACCGCGGAGAGCACCGTCTTCGCGCTCAAGCTGATCTTCGGCCTCGCGGTGCTGCTCGCCCTGACCTACATCGGCGGCCACCCGAGCGTGCTGCGGTTCCTCGAGAAGATCGGGTTGCGCGGGGTCGTGCTCGCAGGCTTTCCGTTCATCGCGATCGGGCTCGTCGCGAGCCTCCCGGCCGTCGGCGTCCTCACCGATGAAGTCATCCCAAAGCTACGGCCGTTGCTGCAGTTCGGCCTGGGCTGGATCGGCTTCATCGTCGGCGCGCACCTCGACATCCGCGTGCTCGATCGCGTGCCCCGTGGCACCGCGTATCTGATCTTGATCGAGGCACTCGCGCCGTTCGCGGTCACGGCCGTCGGCTGCGCCGTGTTGATGGTCCTGGCGTTCGGGCAGACGCTCGCCGACTCCTCGGTCTGGCGCGACATCATCCTGCTCGGTGCGGCGGCCGCGATGACCGCACCACGCCGGTTCCGGGGGCTCGCGAATCGCGCGTGGCATGAGGGGCGCGGCGCCGACGTGTTGCTCGGTCAGATGGACGAGATCGTCGGCGTGATCGGACTGCTGTTCATCACGGCGTACTTCCGCACCGGTGCCGGGGAAGGCGCATGGAATCTGCCCGGGACCGCGTGGCTGCTCATCGAGGTCGGGCTCGGGGTCGTGCTCGGGGTCCTCATCTATGCGCTGATCCGGCTGCCTCGCTCGGGCGCGGAGTTCCTCGCGGTCGTGCTCGGGACGATCGCATTCGCATCCGGACTCGCGAGCGTTCTGCGCGTGTCGCCGCTCGTGATCTGTTTCGTCGCCGGGACCCTGATCACGAACTTCCCGAACGAGCAGCGCGCGGACGTGTTCAGGATCCTCAGCCGGCTCGAGCATCCGATCCACTTGCTGTTCCTGGTGATCGCCGGCGCGCTGTGGAACGTCTCCGATGTCCGGGGCTGGCTGCTCGTGCCGCTGTTCATCGTGTGCCGGATCGCCGGCAAGTGGCTCGGTATCTTCACCTCGCGCACCACGCTGCGCGGTGTCGTTCCCGACAAGTTCATCGAGCGCCGCTCGCTGATCCTGCCGATGTCGACAATGGCGATCGCGCTCGTCGTCAGCATCGAGCGATTCCGCAGTGCCGGCCTGCCATGGGTGGTCACGGCCGTGATCGGCAGCGCCATCGTCTTCGAGATACTCGGCGGTAACGGGACCTCCTTGGAGAGAGTCGATGCCGCTCACGATCTCGAGCCCATTGACGAGCTCGACGACGGTCAGGGTCCCGTCCACCGCGACGACGTCAAGCCGGTGAAGGATCCGTCATGATCGCGATCCTCCTGCTGTTCGCAACGGGCGGTCTGATGCAGGCCGCGCGCGATTTCATCCGCGTTCCGACATCGGCGACGGTTCAGCTCTCGTTCGGGTTCTTGTTGCTCGCCGCGTTCCTCACCGCGCGGGTCCTGAGCCAGCTCGGCCTCCCGAAGCTGACCGGCTACATCATCGCCGGACTGCTCGCCGGTCCGTTCGTGTTCGATCTCGTCAGCGCGGACATGGCGGTGTCACTGAAGATCGTCAGCGGCACGGCCACTGCAGTGATCGCGCTCGAGGCCGGCGTCGAGCTCGAGCTCGCCAAGGTGCGCCGCCTTGCACGCACGCTCCGCGCGATCACAATATTTGCGGTCATCGGCTCGATGTTCGTGATCGCCGGCGTGATCTTCTTGCTCCAGCCGATGCTGCCGTTCCTCCACGGCCTCGAGACCTCGCATGTCGCCGTGATCTCGCTCGTGCTCGGGGTCTCGCTGTCCGCACAGTCCCCGGCGGTGGTCATGGCGCTCCTCGCCGAAACTCGTGCAGCAGGTCCGCTGTCGGAGATGGTGCTGGCTGCCGTGGTGATCTCGGATCTCGTCGTGATCGTGGTGTTCTCGATCGCCTCGGCAGTAGCCAGCGCCGTGATCGGCGGCGACTTGAACTTGCTGACGACGATCCGCGACGTCAGCTGGGAGCTGTTCGGCTCGATGGCCTTCGGCGTGATGATCGGGCTACTGCTCTCGCTGTACCTGCGCACCATCAAGGACAGCGCTCCGCTGTTTGCACTGACGATCTGCGTCGTCGTCGCCGAGGCGGGTCCTCGCGTTCACCTCGATCCTCTGATCGTCATGCTGGCGGCTGGTTTGCTCGTGCGAAATTCGCGTCGCACGGATCCCACGCCCCTCGTCAGCGGCTTCGAGAATGCGCAGCTACCCGTCTTTCTCGTGTTCTTCGCGCTCGCGGGGGTGATGCTCGATCTCGAGATCCTGTCGAATGCGATCGTTCCCGTCGGGATCATCGTGATCGTGCGTGCACTCGCGTTCTTCGTGGGTGCCCGCGTGGCGACGTCGATGACTGCAGCGTCCCCGCCCGTACGCTCGTACGCGTGGGTCGGACTCGTGCCACAAGCCGGTCTCGCGCTCGCGATCGCGCTCGTCCTCGAGAAAACATTCCCGACCTTTGGTCGTCCGGCGGCGGTGATGATGATCGGCGTCGTGGGCGTCAACCAGCTGATCGGCCCCATCGTCTTGCGCTGGGTCCTCGTCCGTAGCGGTGAGGCAGGCCAGAAGACGGGGCCCGGCGGCCACTGAGGCCAGCGTAGGCGGCTACTCGGTTGTATCGGCAGGACCGGTACAGCCGAGATCGGTCAACGAGGCGACCGTCGAGTAGTCGACCTTGCCGTCGCCATCGTCGTCGATGTTGTTGTCACACTGCTGGCAGGCGCCACCGGGCTCGCACTTCTCGTTCGGGTCGCTCGGCCCCGAGCACCCGGGGTCGCTCACGCTGGCGTTCGTGCTGTAGTCCGCGCGGCCGTCGGAGTCGTTATCAATGCCGTCGTCGCAGGCGATCGTTCCACGCTCGTTCGTGTCGCTGACGCTGGTGCAGCCCAGATCGCCACCGGAGGTCTTGTAGTCACTCACGCCGTCGCCGTCGTCGTCGGCGCCGTTGTCGCAGGCGGCCCCCGAACCGTGCTCGTCGGTGTCGCTCGGCCCGGTGCAGCCCGGATCCGACCCGAGCGTCATGTAGTCGATGAGCGCGTCAGCGTCGTTGTCGACGCCGTCGTCACACTGCGCGGTGCCCTTCTCGCTCGCGTCGCTCGCGTTGAGACAACCCGGATCACTGACGCCGGCGTCGATGTTGTAGTCCGTACGGCCGTCGCCATCGTTATCGCTGCCGTCGTCGCACTGAGACGACGTACCGCGCTCGCTTGTATCCGTGATGCTCGTGCAGCCGGTGTCGGACGGGAAGTCGGTGAGCCCATCTCCATCGTTGTCGATGCCGTCTTTGCAGGCACGGCTCACGCTCGCCTCGTTGTTGCCGGTCGGTCCTGCACACCCCGGATCCGCGAGGTCGGTCAGGCCGTCGGCATCGTTGTCGCTCCCGTCGTCGCACTGCGGACAGCCCGCTCCAGTGACGCATTTCTCATCGGTGTCTGATGGAGCCGTGCAGCCTGGATCGCTCAGCGCCAACGTGGCGTTGTAGTCGGTCAGCCCGTCAGCGTCATCGTCCACGCCGTTGTCGCAAGCGAGCGTGCCCTTCTCGCTGGTGTCGGTCGGGCCGCTGCAACCAAGGTCTGTCACACTCGCCGAGGTGCTGTAGTCGACTTTCCCGTCGCCATCGTCGTCGATCCCGTTGTCGCAGACGACCGCGCCCTTCTCGCTGGTGTCGGTGAGGTCCGCGCAGCCGGGGTCGCCACCGCTCACGCGATAGTCCGTCACGCCGTCGCCATCGTTATCGGCCGCGTCGTCGCAGGCGGCTGCGCCGAGCTCACCGGTATCGCTCGGGGACGTGCAGCCAGGATCGGTGACCGCCGGGTTGCGGCTGAAATCGGTGCGGCCGTCGCTGTCGTTGTCGAGACTGTCGTCGCACACAGCCGTACCCTTTTCGGAGCTATCCGACGGGCCGGTGCATCCGGGATCGCCGCCACCCGCCATCACATAATCGAGCAGACCATCGTTGTCGTCGTCGACGCCGTTGTCGCAGACGACCGCTCCCTTCTCGCTCGTATCGGTCGCCCCCGCGCATCCCGGATCGGCCAGATCGATCAAGCCGTCGCCATCGTCATCGGATGCATTGCTGCAGGCGGCGAAACCGAGCTCGCTGGTATCCAGCCGGTTGACGCACTCCAGGTCGCCGGTGCCGTCGAGCCGGAAGTCGATTCTCGCGTCCATGTCATCGTCGATACCGTTGTCGCAGTCGGCACACGTTCCGCCAGCCGTGCAGTGCTCGCTCGCGTCCGTCGGCCCCGAGCATCCGATGTCGCCGCCCGTGGAGGTGCGGTAGTCGCTCGCGCTGTCGTTGTCGTCGTCCGCACCGTTGTCGCACGCCGGGCACGCACCGCCGCTACAGCGCTCGCTGGTCTGGCTCGCGCTCGCGCAACCCGGATCGCCACCGCTGATCTTGTAGTCGGTGAGCCCGTCACCATCGTTGTCCATGGTGTCGTCGCACGCCGTCGAGCCGGTCTCGCTCGTATCCCCGACGGATGCGCAGCCCGGATCGCCAAGCCCCGCCGAGGCGTTGAAGTCGGTCAGGCCATCGACGTCGTCATCAATCCCGTTGTCGCAGATGACCGACGCCAGACCACGCTCGCTGGTGTCGGTCGGTCCGCTGCAGCCCGGATCGCCGGTGCCGTCGACCCGGTAGTCGCGCAGTGCATCAGCGTCATCATCGAGACCGTTGTCGCAGCTGATGGAGCCCTTCTCGCTCGCATCGCCTGGACCAAAACAGCCCGGATCGGAGCTCGCGGCCACTGTCGAGTAGTCCGTGCGGCCGTCGTTGTCGTCGTCGATTCCGTTGTCGCAAGCGGTGGTGCCCTTTTCGCTCGAATCACTCGCTGCGCTGCAACCAGGATCCGCGAGATCGATCGCCCCATCGCTATCGCTGTCGAGCCCGTCGCTGCACGCGGTAGAGCCCGTCTCGGCCGGATCCGTCAGGCTGGCGCAGCCAAAGTCGCCGGTGCCATCGAGGCGATAGTCGATCGTGCCATCGCCGTCGTCATCGCTACCGTTGTCGCAGACAGCGGATCCCTTCTCGGTGGTGTCCGTCGGTCCCGAGCACCCGGCGTCGAGGTTGTCGACGAGCCCGTCGTTGTCGTCGTCGAGGCCGTTATCGCAAACGCCGGTACCGCGCTCCGAAGGATCGCTCGCCGACGAGCAACCAGGATCACCGCCGCTGCCGAAATCGGAGCCGCCATCGCCATCGTCATCCACGCCGTTGTCACACGCGATCACGCCACGCTCGCTGATGTCATCCGGCCCCGTGCAGCCAGGATCGTTGAGGGTCGGATCGGTGTTGAAGTTGGTCTTGCCGTCGCCGTCGTTGTCAGCTCCGTCGTCGCACGCGGCGGTCCCGCGCTCGCTCGCGTCGCTCGGTCCCGTACATCCCGGATCGGATCCGCCCACCTCTGCGAAGTCGATGCGTCCGTCGGAGTCGTCGTCAGCGCCGTTATCGCAGGCGAGCGAACCGCGCTCGCTCGGGTCCGCCGGTGACGAACAGCCCGGATCGGTGGGACCGCTCAGCCGGTAGTCCGTGGTGCCATCACCGTCGTTGTCGACACCGTCGTCACAGTCCCCGGGACCGAGCTCGCTCACATCCGTCGCCGCGCTGCATCCGGGGTCAGCGAGATCGGTCAGACCATCGTTGTCGTCATCTGCCGTGTTGTTGCATGCCACCCGCTCGAGCGACGTGCAGTCAGGCGAGCAGCCATCGCCTGCGAGCACGTTGCCGTCGTCGCAGACCTCGGTGAGCATGTCATCGACGATGTTGTCGCCGCAGCGCGGTGGCTGACAGCTCGGCCGGCACGGCGCGTTCGGATCGTTCGAGTTCTGTGATCCCACATCGCAGGACTCGCCAAACAACGCATCCGGGATGCCGTCACCGCACGCCGGGATCTTGCAGTTGTTGTGGCAACCGTCGCTCTCCGACGTGTTCGCGTCGTCGCACTGCTCGCTCTTCGCGACATCGACGATGCCGTTGCCGCACGTCTCGAGCGACGCGCAGTCCGGCGAGCAGCCATCCCCGCCGGTCGGGTTGCCGTCGTCGCAGACCTCACCGAGCATGTCGTCGACGACATTGTCGCCGCACCGCTGCGCCTGGCAGCTGGGCCGGCACGCCGCGTTCGGCAGGCTCGAGTTCGAGGATCCGAGGTCACACGCCTCGGTGTTGTCGACGACGTTGTCGCCGCATCCGGGCAATGTGCAGTTGGTTCGGCATTCCGCGTTTGGCGTGTTCGCGTTGGCCGGTCCCGCGTCGCAGATCTCACCGGCGAGCGTGTCGACGATGCTGTTGCCGCACGTCTCGAGCGACTTGCAGTCACCCGAACAGTCGTCGCCGCTCGTGTTGTTGCCGTCGTCGCAGATCTCGCCACCCGCACTGTCGGTGACGCCGTCGCCACATCGCGGCGCCTGACACGTCGGCCGGCACGCTGCGTCCGGCGCGTTGGAGTTCGCGCTACCGCCGTCGCACTGCTCGTTGATCGTCGTGTCCGTGATGCCGTCGCCGCAGCGCGGAAACAAGCACTCGGCCTGGCAGCCATCGCCATTGACGGTGTTGCCGTCATCGCACTGTTCGCCCTTGGAGGGATCGACGATGCCGTTGCCGCAGACCTCCACCGAGAGGCAATCCGCGGAGCAGCCATCGCCGTTGACCGTGTTGCCGTCGTCGCACGCCTCGCCTGGCGTCAGCGCGTTGTTGCCGCACCCGACCGGGCGGCATACGCCAGAGGCGCACGCACCCTCGATGCGCGATCCGTTACGGCTCGAGTAGCTACACGAGTCCCCATCGTCGGCGACCAGACACGTCATCAGCTGCTCCTCGAACGCGCAACCTCCCTGGTTATCGCAGACCTCGTCTCCCGGGCAGTCGACCGTTGGACAGTGAACGACCTCCGGCTGGATGCAGCCGACCAGCAGGACCGTGAGGATCCCGAGTGCGCGCATCATGTCGATCCATCCATTCGCATTCGAAGAGCCTCAGGGGCAGGTGAGCGGCGCTTGCACGGGAACAAGTGAATTCGTGGTGGTACCGTTGCCGAGCTGCGCGTTGGCGTTGTAGCCCCAGCAGGAGAGAACGCCTGCCGTGGTGAACCCACAGCTGTGATACCCGCCGGCCGCGACGCCGCCCGCATTCGTGAAGCCCGATACCGCCCCCGGTACGCTGCGCGCGACGACCGTGCCGTCACCGAGCTGGCCGTACGCGTTGTAGCCCCAGCACGCCAGTGTGCCATCGGCTCGCTGCGCGCACGTATGATAGAGGCCGCCCGCTGAGACCGAGACGGCGTTGGTGAGGCCCGCCACGAGGACACCGGCGTACTGCGTGGTCGTCGAGTTATCGCCGAGCTGGCCGTAACCGTTGTAGCCCCAGCACACGACCGTGCTGTCGCTCTTGCGAGCGCACGTATGGTACTGGCCGGCCGTGATCTCGGTGACGCCCGTGAGCGCCGCCGTGTTGTTACCGGTCGTCCTCACCAGCGTCTGGGTCGGGGTCTCGCTGTTCACCGACGTGTTGTTGCCGAGCTGGCCATACACGTTGTAGCCCCAGCACCAGACCGTGCCGTCGGCCTTGAGAGCGCACGTGTGCTCGTAACCGGTCGCGACTTTCGTGGCATTGGTGAACCCCGTGACCTGCACGGGCGACGTGGTGTTTTGCCCCTGGAAGACTTCGTAGGACCACGTCGCCGTGGAGGACGACCAGCTCGAGGCACAGATGTTCACGTTACCGGAGCTCGCTGCGGTGCACGTGCAGCGCGATCCCAGACCGCACGAGTCGTCGTTCTGGCACGTGCAGGCGCCCGACACGACCACGTATGGATCGCCCGAATGGCTGTTGCACGTCGAGATCGTATAGGACTGCCCCGCCGTGGCGGTGAAGCTGTAGTTCGCAAGACACGTCGCGCCACTACCACCGTTGCTGCCGGTGCCAGTGAACGGGCCCGCGAGCCGCGGCCCCGTGGGAATGCCGATGGCTCCAAGGTCGTTCTTGCCCCAGCACCACGTCGAACCGTCGGCCTTGACCGCGCAGCTGTGATTGCCGCCGGCCGCGATATCGACTGCGTTGTTGAAGCTGCCGACCGGCCGCGCGTTGGAGTGGCTGGCGATCGTCGCGTCGCCGAGCTGACCGTAGAAATTGTAGCCCCAGCACCAGACCGAGCTGTCGGTCCTGCGTGCGCAGCTGTGATACTGGCCGGTCGCGAGCTGCACCGTGTTGTCGAGCGGGATCGTGGCGGACGTCATGACCTGGGTCGGCACGCTGTACTGCGTGTTGTTGTTGGTGCCGAGCTGTCCGTAGGCGTTGTAGCCCCAGCAGAACGCGGTGCCCGAGCTCTTGGCCGCGCAGGTGTGGTAGAGGCCCGCTTCGATGCTCGCGATGCAGCCGCTGCACACCTCACTGGAGCTCGCGGTCGACGTGCAGCAGGTGTCGCCGAGCGAATCGGTTCGGTAGTCGATCCTGCCGTCCGAGTCGTTGTCGGTGCCGTCGTCGCACACGAGGAAACCCTTCTCGCCGGCGTCGCCAGGCCCGTAGCATCCGGGATCGGTCAACGAGGCGGTCGTCGAGAAGTCGGTCTTGCCGTCGACGTCGTCGTCCACGCCGTTGTCGCACAGCGTGAATCCCTTCTCGTTCGGATCGGTCACGCCGCTGCAGCCCGGATCGCCGACGGAGGGCTCGAGGTTGTAGTCGTTGCGACCGTCGGTATCGTTATCGACGCCGTCATCACACCCAGCTGTCGTGCCGCGCTCGTTCGAATCGGACACGTTCGCGCATCCCGGATCGCCGCCGCTCGTCCTGTA
>JBBQFU010000004.1:0-92145 GCA_038322185.1 Haliangiales bacterium | reverse complement strand
AGCGACGAGCCGTGAAGGCTTTCGCACTCGAACGTTGGCTCCCCTCACTTTCTTCAGCTATGCGTTTGCGCAAGAAACCGACGGCTTCGTCGTCGGACTCATGACTCACAAGCCGCGACAACCTGCGAAGGTAGGGCTAGGTCGCCAGCGCCGCGAGCGCGACTTCGATGCGCGAGAACACACCTGCCGAGGTGATCGTCGCGGTCACGTCGAAGATCGCTGCATCGTCGAAGCCTGCGTCGCGCAGCGTGGTGAGCTCCGCTTCGCCGATCTTCCACGGTGCGAGCGTCACCCGCTCGGCGAACGCTCGCAGGGCCTCGTCGAGCGGATTCACGGTGAGATCCGTCGGCGGCGAGATGCCTCCATCGCCGAGCCAGGTCGCGACCCAGCGCGCGAGAAGTACGCGCTGGCGGCGGGTGATCGGCGTGTCGCGATGGAAGATGTACTTGCGCCATTCGGCGAGCGCCGCGTGGGTTGCCGGCCGGCGCGTCATCTCGATCGCCGGACGTCCGACGACGAGCTGAGGCGCGCTTCGCAACGCAGGCGCGGACGGATCGACCGGAGGTGCGGCGAGCACGACGGCGTAGTCGAGGGGGACGCCGGTGACGTCGGCGATCCGGTTGAGGTGACCAAAGTACGAGGTGAGCGCGACGAGGTGAAGGATGTCCTCGTCGGACAGGCTCGCGACGTGGGCGCGATCGCGATGAGCGCGCGACAGCGACCATGGTGCCTCGGTAACCGCGATTGTCAGCGCTGCGATCGCGCGCTGCCGTGGATCGGGCCAGGTGGTCGCGATGCTGTGCGGGTCGGCGATGATCGCCTTGCTGAGGGCCTCGTCCCCGTCGAGCGCCACACGCAGAAACTCTGCGTGGCAGGCGGTTCAATACAGACACTGGTTCAGTCGCGAGGTCAGCGCGTTGACCAGCTCGCGCTCGGGCCAATCGAGCGGACCTGCGCCGTTGAGCGTCGTCGAGGTCGAGAACACGTGGCCGATCAGCTGCGGATCGAGGCTGTGGGCGGCGATGATCCCGGGGACGCCGCCGTGCGCCGGCCGGTACACCGGCGGCAGGGGCCGACCGCGCATGCGATCGTAGAGCTCGCGGAGCGGGCCCGTCGATGCCGTGTAGTCGATGATCGCGAGCCCCACCTCGCGATCGTATCAGAGCGTCTTGATCAGATTGACGTGATCTTCGTGACGTTGAAGTGGGCGCCCATCATGCCGATGCCCATCGCATTCTTGTCTACCTTGCCCTCGGCCTCGACCTTCGCGCCGTCCTTGCAGCCGCTCACGTCGCCGTGGAGCTCGTACTGATCGCCGTCGTCGGTCTTCAACAGCCAGTGACCGCCCTCGACGTCCGACCGCGTGATCGTGCCCGTTAGCTTCATCCTTCAACGATAGCTGGTAGAGCCCACCCCGGCCAGCAGATCGCCAGATCGTCAACCTGGTTCGTACGTTACAAACAGCTGTGCGCTGGGCGTTCGCTGTCGTGCTCGTGGTCGCTACGGCGACCGTTGCGTCCGCCAAACCACGGCCGCGCGACATGGACCTGTTCGACGCGATCCCACCGCCGCCGTGCGGCCGCGCGAAGACCTGGCCGCTCGCGAAGCGCTGTCTCGACAAGACCGGGACCACGGCCGTGATCTACGAGACCGATGACGCCAAGGTCATCACGGTCGCCGCGAAAGGCGCAGGCACCGCGGGCTTCAAGCAGATCCTGCTCTACGCGAAGGTCGCCGACGGCTGGATGCGCACCAGCTTCAGCGGCTCGGTCGGCCCACACAACGAGCTGATCCGCGTCGACAAGGTCGTAACGCCGAATGGCGATGGCGTGCGAATCGATCTGGGCACGTCGGTCCGGTCGAACTTCACGCTGCAGCCGCTGAGTGGCAGCGTGCGAGGCGTGCTTCGCCGCACGTTCACCCAGGTGTGCTTGCCGTCGACGTGGGGCTGCCGCTCGCTGATGACCGAATGTGAGGCCTACGTGCACGGCAAGGTGTACTGGGCGTTTCACGGCGAGATCGTGTGGCACCCGTCGCTCGGTGTTCGCATGCGGGGCGCGACGACGGCAGCGGGCGGTATTTGCAAGCCTGCCGCAGCGCAGCTCGTGAACGAGGATGAATGATTCGCCGTGGCTTCCGGATTCGATGACTAGTACGTGAGCTGATTGGTCAGGTACTTCTTGTCGACGGTCAGCGGCTGCTCGTAGACCTCGTTCGCGTAGAGATAGCGATAGCGCGCGTAGTTCTCGGTGACCTTCTTCATGTACTCGCGCGTCTGCGTGAACGGCACCAGCTCGACGAGCTCGTCGACCTCGCGATCGCCGTATTGATCGAGCCACTTCATCACCGGCCGGGGGCCGCTGTTGAACGAGCCGGCGCCGAACGGGATCTGGCCCTTGAACTTCTGCAGGAGGTGCCCGATGTACCAGCTGCCGAGCATGATGTTGTAGTCGGGCTCGTACAGCTTGCCCGGGTCGTACGGCACGCCGAGCTCGTTCGCGACGCGCGTCGTGGTCGCCGGGATCATCTGGAGCAGGCCCTGCGCGTCGGCGTACGACACGACGTGCGGGTTGAAGCCGCTCTCCTTGCGCATGATCGACCACAGATACCCGTCGGGGTTCTTGCCGAGCTTGGCGTGTTTGTCGACGATGTCGGCGTACGCGCGCGGATACGCGTGCTCCCACCAGCGCTTCGCGTCGTCGCGCGGCAGACCGTTGAGCGCGCCGCCGGAGTAGCCGACCGCGAGGATCCACGGGCGATTGAAGTTGTTCGCCTTGCGATAGCGGTCGAGCAGCATCGCGAATGCGCGCTTGTGATCGTTGCGCTTGAGGAACGGCCGCTCGCCGCGCGCGATCTCTTCGCTGGCATCGTCGCGCAGGCCCGCAGCGATCAGCTCGTCGACACGCTCGATCAGATCATCACTGGCGAGGCTCTCGTCGACCTCGGCCGCCAGCGCCGGCCCGCGAACCTTCGGCTGCTCGACGCCAAACGGACCGACGGTGACACCGAGGGTCGTCAGCCGTGCGCGGGCGAGCAGCGCGTACCACGAGAACGGATGCTTGGTGACGAGCTCGCGATAACCGGACACCGCGTCGTCCTGCTTCTTCAGCCGCTCGTCGATCCGCGCGAGCCAGTAGTTTCCTTTGCCACCCTCGAGGGATCCGCCGAAGCGGGCGAGGCGCGCGAGTGGCACGCGTGCGGCATCGAAGTCGCCGAGGAAGTAGTGCGCCATGCCCGAGAACCACAGCGCGTCGTCGACCCACTTCGACTTGGGGAACTTCGCGTACGTCTCCTCGAGCGGCTTGATCGACTCGCGGTACTTGCCGCGATTGAACTCGAGCCAGCCCGACAGGAACTGCGCCTCCGCGGCCCACGAGCTGCGCGGATACGTTGCGACGACCTTGCGATACCAGACGATCGCTTCGTCGTCCTTGTCGGCACGCGACAGCGCACGCGCGCCGTGGAACATCGCCTCGGCCGAGTCGAGCTTCTGGTACACGCCGAGCAGCAGCTTGGCGGCGTCGGCGTAGCGGCGGCGCATCTGGAATAGCGTCGTGCCAAGCCAGTAGTCGCGCTGGTTGACGAGGGTCGGCGACAGGTCAGTCTGTGGCACGAGCGCGATCTCGGCGACGGCCTGGTCCCACAGGTGCGCGATCGTCAGCATCTTGGCGCGCGTGATGCGGTCGGCGGGACCGAGGGCCGGACCGCCGAGATCGAGCATGCGGCGCTCCGCGCGCTGTGCGAGTGGATGCGCGGGATGATCGAGCACGAAGTCGCGATACGCTGTCGAGGTCCCGGCCGCCTCGGCGATGCGGAACTTCGCGGTGCCGACATCCCCGAGCTGGCCGGCCTTCTCTGCGTTGATCAACCGGCCGTACTGCTTCGCGGCGCCGGCGCGATCGCCGAGCTCCCACGCGCAGTCCGCGAGCCGCCATGGCACCTCGCGCGCGAACCGCGAGCTGCCGATCTTCGCGAGCTTCTCGAACGAGCGCTTGGCCTCCGCGGCCTCGCCGCTGCGAAGCGCGACCATGCCGCGCAGCCACAGTGCGTAGTCCGTGTTGACGAGCTTGCTGTCGTCGAGCTTGCCGAGCAGCTTGCCGGCCTCGGCCAGGTCGTTGGCGTCGTAGGCCCGGTACGCATCGCCGAGCCGCTTGGCCGCCGCGGCATCGATCGACCGCGCGGGAGTCTTCGCCGCGGCCTTGACGCCGGCCTTGGCCTTGGCCTTGGCGGGCGCGGCTGTACGAGGCTTCGCCTCCGCGGCACTGCCGACGAGGACGAGCATCACCAGCACCAGATGTCGCAAGCTCTTCGATTATAGCCAATTCGCTGTATAACGCCCGGCGATGGCATACGCGGCCCTCGACTACTACGCCCTCGACGAGCTGTTCACGCAGGAGGAACGCCTGATCCGGGACACCGTTCGCGAGCTGGTGTCGTCGAAGATCATGCCTTCGATCGGCAAGCACTGGTCGGCTGGGACGTTCCCGCACGAGCTGATTCCGGTGTTCGGCGAGATGGGCCTGCTGGGGCCCTCATTGACCGGCTATGGCTGCGCGGGAACCACGCCGACGGCCTACGGCCTGATCTGCCAGGAGCTCGAGCGGGGCGATTCAGGCATCCGCTCGTTCTGCTCGGTGCAGGGCTCGCTCGTCATGTATCCGATCTGGGCGCACGGCTCCGAGGAGCAGAAGCAGAAGTGGCTGCCCGAGCTCGCGTCCGGTCGGATGATCGGCTGCTTCGGGCTCACCGAGCCGGACTTCGGCTCGAATCCGTCGGGCATGCTGACCACGGCCACGCGCACACAGGGCGGCTATCGCCTCAACGGTACCAAGCGCTGGATCACGAATGGCTCGGTCGCGCACGTCGCGATCATCTGGGCCAAGCTCGAAGGCGCCGTGCGCGGCTTCGTCGTGCCGACCAAGACGCCCGGCTTCTCGGCGCGCGACATCCACGGCAAGTGGTCGCTCCGCGCGAGCGTCACGAGCGAGCTCGTCCTCGAAGACGTCGAGGTGGGCGAGGACTCGCTGCTGCCGAATGTGAGTGGCCTCAAGGGACCGCTGTCGTGTCTGTCTCAGGCGCGGTTCGGCATCTGCTACGGCGCGGTCGGCGCGGCGATGGCTTGCTACGACGAGGCGCTGTCGTACGCCAAGGATCGCGTGCAGTTCAGCCGGCCGATCGCGGGCTACCAGCTCGTGCAACGCAAGCTCGTCGATATGGTCGACGGGATCACGAAGGCGCAGCTGCTGTGCTGGCGCATGGGCCGGCTCAAGGAGAGCGGCAAGCTCACGCCGTCGCAGGTCTCGCTCGCGAAGCGCAACAACGTCTCGATGGCCCGCGATATCGCCCGCGACGCGCGCGACATCCTCGGCGCAAACGGCGTGACCGACGACTACCAGTGCGGTCGTCACATGCTGAACCTCGAGAGCGTCTACACCTACGAGGGCACGCACGACATCCACACGCTCGTCGTCGGCCAGGACGTCACGGGTCTCGCCGCATTTGACGGCTAGCCGGTGAGCCCGTACCGCCAGGCAGCTGATACGCGCGCACCCGATGTCCTCGTGTGCTCGGGGCTCGATCCGTCGGGCGGCGCGGGCTTCGTCGCTGACATCCGCGTGATCAGCGAGCTCGGTTGCCGGCCGTGCGGCGTGATCACCGCGCTGACGGTACAGAACACGACCAGCGTGGTCGGCTCGCATCCGTGCGATCCGGAGGTCGTCGGGCACGAGCTCGCGTTTCTGCTGACCGACATCCAGGTCAAGGCCGTGAAGATCGGGATGCTCGGCACCGCCGACATCGGTCGCGCGATTGCGAATGCGCTGCAGCTCTCCGACGCGCGCGTGGTGTGGGATCCCGTGATGTATCCATCGCGGGGTGACACGCCTCTAATCGACGATCACTACGCCGATGCCATGCACGCGCTCAAACCCCACCTGACGCTCGTCACGCCGAACAAGCACGAGCTGTTCATGCTCACCGGTCTGCCGACCGGCACCGTCGAGATGGCCGAGTCCGCGGCGCGCGAGCTGGTCACGCGGCTCGATTGTGCCGTGCTCGTCAAGGGTGGTCATTTCGGGGGCGACGCCAGCAACGACATCTTGCTCCAGCCAGGCGGTGCGCGCGACGAGTTGCCGGGGGCGCGCATCGAGCGTGGCGAGCACGTGCACGGCACAGGCTGCGCGCTGTCATCGGCGATCGCCGCGTATCTCGCCCACGGTCGTGAGCTGCTGGACGCCTGCGCGCTCGCGAAGAGCTACGTCGCGAACCTGATCGAGAAGCCGGTGCAAGCCGGACGCGGCTCGGCGAGTGTGCGATGAAGATCGCGATCACCGGCGCGACCGGCTTCATCGGTGTGCCGCTCGTGCGCGCGCTCGTCGCTCGCGGCGATGAAGTCACCGCGCTCGTGCGCGATCCAGATCGTGCGCGCAGCAAGCTCCCCGAGCCGACGAAGCTCGTGCGTGCGGAGCTCGAGACCCCGGGACCGTGGACCGATGCGCTCGCGGGCGTCGATGCGATCGCTCATCTCGCCGGTGAGCCGATCGGTGGCAAGCGGTGGGACGCCCGACAGAAGCAGATCCTGCGCGACTCGCGCGTCGAGTCCACGCGCACGATCGTCGAGGCGATCGGCAAGCTCACCCCCGAGCGCCGGCCCAAGACGCTGGTCAATGCATCGGGCGCGGACTACTACCCGTTCGCGTCGGGACCCGGTGAATTCGACGACGATGCGGTCACCGAAGCCGACCCTCCGTCGGACTCGTTCCTCGGCCGGCTGTGCCGCGACTGGGAGAAGGAAGCCACGGCCGCCGAGGCGCACGGCCTTCGCGTCGTCTGCTTGCGCACGGGTCTCGTGCTCGGACCGCGCGGCGGCGCACTCGAGAAGATGGTCACGCCGTTCAAGTTCTTCGCTGGTGGTCGGATCGGCGATGGCCGGCAGTTCGTGTCGTGGGTCGCCCTCGAGGATGCGGTCGGAATCTACGTCGCAGCGCTCACGAACGAGAGCTACCGCGGACCGATCAACATGGTCACCGCCTCCACGCGCAACGCGGAGTTCTCGAAGACCCTCGGCCACGCGATGCACAAGCCGAGCTGGCTGCCGGTGCCCGGCTTCGCCGTGAAGGCCGTGGTCGGCAATGAGCTCGCCGAGTCGATCCTCCACGGACGCAACGTCGTGCCGGCGAAGCTGAACGAGCTCGGCTACACGTTCAAGTTGCCCGCGCTCGAAGCCGCGATCACAGCCGCGCTGAGTGAATAGGGGTCCGACCCCTGTTGATGCGCATGTTGTGCAACTGTCCGCATGTCGGACAGTTACTCGAGGTGATACTTCTGCGCGAGGCGAATCAGGTTCCTGCGCGAGACCTTGAGCTCCTCGGCGGCGCGCGTCTTGTTCCCGCCGTGACGACGGAGCGCGGCTCCGATCATCTTGCGCTCGAGGGCTTCGACCGCGGCTGGCAGGGAACCCTCGTCGACGACGGGCTCGGTGTCGACCGGTGTGTACTGGCGAATGCGCGGTGACAGCAGCGAGACGTCGATGTTGGTCGCATCGCCAGACAGCACGACGAGACGCTCGATCTCGTTCTCGAGCTCGCGCACGTTGCCGGGCCACGGATACTCGAGCATCTGCGCCTGGCACTCGGGCGCGAGGCGCTTGGGGCGGCCATTGCGGCGGTGGCGCGCGAGGAAGTGATCGATGAGGACATTGACGTCATCGTCGCGCTCACGCAGCGCGGGCAGCGCAACGTTGATGACGTTGATCCGGTAGAACAGATCCTCACGGAACTGACCGGCGGCGACCATCGCGCTGAGGTCGCGGTTCGTCGCGGCAAGGATGCGCACGTCGACCTTGCGCGTATCGGTATCGCCGACGCGATTGAATGTTCCCTCCTGCAGGACGCGCAGCACTTTGACTTGCAGCGCCGGCGTCATGTCGCCGATCTCGTCGAGAAAGAACGTGCCAAGGTCGGCGGTCTCGAACAGGCCGACCTTGTCAGCGACCGCGCCGGTGAAGGCGCCGCGCTTGTGACCGAACAGCTCGGAGTCGAGCAGGTTGTCGTTGAACGCGGAGCAGTTGGTGACGATGAAGCGATGCTCGCGGCGCGACGACTTGTCGTGGATCGCCCGCGCGACGAGCTCCTTGCCGGTTCCGTTCTCGCCTTGAATCAACACGGTCGACTCGCTCGGCGCGACGCGATCGAGCAGCGCGTACAGCTCCTGCATCACTGGCGAAGCGCCGATGATCCCCGCGTAACCGGTGCGCCGACCACCGGCCTCGAGTGCGCCACCATCGCGCTCGCGCAGCGCGGCCGCCACGTCGAGTGCCGCCTCGCCGAGCATGTGCTCGATCAAGCCGACCTCGGGCGTCGACAGATCGGGCGCGATCACCGCGAGACCGGGTCCCGTCGGCTCCTCGGTCGAGAGCGGCGAGAACGCCGCCGGCTCCGACGGCCTTCGCTCGACGAGCGTCAGCTCGAGCCCACGACGGCGCAGCACCCCGCGCACGTGCCGCAACACGCGCAGGTCGAGCCCTTGCCACCACGGGGACCGCACACCCAGAGTGTGACAAGTAGTCACACCGTCGGCAAGCGGTGGGGTAACTCAATCCGGCAAGTCGACGCACCAGCGGAGGGCGGACCGGCACTCGAGCCAGCCGTCCTCCTCGGCGGTCATGTATGGCGACTCGAGCGTGATGACCTCGAGGTTCGCTTCGACGCCGTACTTGGTGCCGAACGAGCCGGGGCACGGATAGCCCATGTCGTGCTCGACCGGATACCCGCAGCGCTCGCTCATCTCTTTCGCGAGCTGCTCGCCGCGGCCGTCCCAGTTCACCATGCGGTAGGTCGCGTGGACGGTGATGATGCGCTCGGGCTTGACCCGATCGATCAGCGCGACGAGTGCCTGCGTCTCCGGTTGATCCTCGGCGGAGGCGCCCGGGTTGTAGCCCGCGCGGCGCTGCGTGCCCCAGCTCGTCGAGCCGAAGTTACGGTTGAGGTCGATGTCGTTCGCGTTGTTGCGCGTGCCGGCCATGATCCCGTCGGGGTTCACACACGGGACGATCCACGTCTCGCGACCCGGCGGACGCTCGATCAGCTCGTCGGCGAGCCGCTCGAGCATGAGCTGGCTCACCGGCTCATCGCCGTGGATCGCAGCAAACAGCAGCGCCGTGGGCCGCGGCTTCGCGTACGACGGCGGGAGGAAGTGGACTGCTTCGATCGGCCGACCAAGAACGCTCTTGCCGATCACGACCTCGCGGCGGTGGTTCACTCGAGTTGTTTACCAATCACAGTCGCGAGTCCGTAGCCGGTCAACACCATGTAGACCGTCTGCGGCGCCCACTGCACGAGCATGCCGGGCCGCTTGGAGACCACGTCGCCGATGTTGCCACCGAGCAGTAGCTCGATCGCGAACTCGAGCACCGGGAACAGGATCATCGCCCACGCGATCACCTTGGCGCCGCCGGTCGCCGGACCCGGCATCCATGCGAGGAGCGCGGTGACGACGAGCACGACCTGGGCGATCTGGAGGATCGGGCCGACCTTTGCTTCGCCGGGCGCCTCGATCAGGCCCTTGAAGACCGAGACGAGCGGAATCTGGCCGCCGATCGGGATGAGGAGCGGTAGCAATGTCGCAACGACACCGATCGTGACGAGGATGCGGGCCACCAGCGACTCGGTGTACTCGTGCCGAACGAGCAGGCCGGGCACGAGCGTGAGCATCCCGACGAGCGGAAGCAGCGCCTGCCACGGCGGCATGCCGACGATCGCGAACGTCGGAACGAGGAGGCCGGCGAGTCCGAGGACCGCCGCGATGATGCCGCGCGGCAACGTGTCCATCGGGATCGCGGCGACGGCGAGCGCGACGAGGCCGACGGCGGCCCACATCAGGAACGGGATCTTCATGACGCCCGGACCGTCGATGATCATGTCCCAGTTGAAGCCCAACGGGTCGATGCTGACCGGGACCGCGAACGTCACCAGTGCGACGGCGCCCCAGACGAGCATCAAGAACTTGAGGCTGTCTTTCCACGGCTCGATCGGACGACCAGCGCGTGCCGCCGTGTTCGATGCGAGATAGGGCGGAGCCGCAGCAACCGGCAGCGGGCTCGGCGTCGGCTGCGGAGGCGAGTGAATGCCCATGCCGCCGCCACCGTAGCCGCCGGGCGGGCTGTACGGCTGCTGCTGCGGAGGCTGATAGCCACCACCTTGCGGTGCGCCGCCATAGCCGCCTTGCGGTTGGCCGTAGCTGGGTGCCGGTGCAGGCGCGGGTGGCGTGTATCCACCTTGCGGTTGATTGAAGCCCTGCGGTCCGCCGCCGGGTGCAACCATGATCGTTGCAGCGTTTGCTGCCGCCGGACTCGCGAGTCCGCTACTCGGTGGCTGATAACCACCTTGCGGTTGCTGCGGCGGCTGATTGCCGAGCTGATTCATGACGTCGTTGGCCGAATAACCAAACGACGTCTTTGCGAGACCCGGTTGCACTGCCGGAGCAGCACCTTGCTTCGCGCCACAGAACACGCAGTGCAGCGCGGCGTCCGGCAGGTCCTTGGTACAGCTAGCGCATTTCTTCACGCAATCTCCCGTCGAAGGCCGCCACTATACATTACCCTCGCGCTGCATGGTCAGCCTCGGGGACGTCAAGCGCAGCGCTGCGACGCTGTACGGGCAGGGTCAACATCTCGCCGCGCTCAGGCTGTACGACGCGATCGTTGCCGCGGCACCACTCGATTACGACGCCCGCATCCGTGTCGCTGATTGCGCGCTCGCGATGGGCAATGCGGGAGCAGCGAATGTCTACCGCGCGACCGCTTGGTACTGCATCAAGTCCGGTCACCCGCTCGCCGCGCTCGTGTGCGCACGTGTGCTCGAGGCTCACGGCGCAGATTCGTCCGACATCGTCGCCTCGCTGATCGTGACCTACGGCAGCGAGAGCGAGACGCTCGGCAAGGTCGCGTCGCGCATCTCGCTCCCGGCCGAGTCGATCCAGATCGAGGTTCCCGATGTCCGCCTGCCCGCGCCCGACAACGCGGTCGGCGTCGCGCTCGCTCGCTCGGAGAAGGCGACCGAAACCTTCAAGGAGTATCCGGAGTCGCTCCACCCGATCCCGCTCCTGTCGACGATGTCAGAGGCTGCATTCCGCCGCGTGCTCGGTACCCTGCTGCTGCGTCGCCTCCCGGTCGGTGCGCACGTGATCAAGGAAGGCGAGCCGGGCAACTCGTTCTTCTTCGTCGCAGGTGGCGAGCTCACCGTGTTCGCGACCGATGGTCTCGGCCGCCAGACCCAGCTCGCCAAGCTCGGCGAGAATGCGGTGTTCGGCGAGATGGCATTGCTGTCGGCGCAGCCGCGCACGGCGACCGTCGGCTGCACCTCCGAGGTCGATCTGCTCGAGGTCGGTCGCCAGTCGCTCGCGACGCTCGCCGACGAGCTTCCACTCGTGGCCGAGGCGCTTCACGGCTTCACGCGCGAGCGCTTGCTCGGCAACCTCATGGCGACCGCGCCGCTGTTCAAGCCGTTCTCGCGCATGCAGCAGCGAGATCTCTTGAGGCGGTTCACCTCGCACGATGTCGCGCCGGGCACGGTCGTGATCAACGAGGGTGAAGAAGGCCGCGGTCTGTTCGTGGTGCTATCGGGCGAGCTCGATGTCTCGCGCCGCACCGCAGATGGATCGGCCGTTCCGCTCGGCGGGCTCAAGACCGGCGATGTGTTCGGCGAGATGTCGTTGGTCCGAAATGCTCGGACCAACGCGACCGTGACAGCTCAGCGCAACGCGACGGTTTTATTCCTCGCCCGCGACTTCGTGTCTCGCATCGTTGCCGGTGTGCCTGAAATCAAAGCGTATCTCGAGGCCTTGGCCGACGACCGTGAAACGGACAACCAGCTCTTGCTGGGCGAGGACGAAACTCCCGCCGACGAGCGAATTCTGATTTAGGCCTTATACTTGCTGACATGCGCAGCAAGTTTCTGTGGTCCCTCGTCGGTGTGGCAACGGCGGTCACGGCATACGTGCACCGTACGGAGCTCGATCCCGGTGTGGGCGCGCTCGAGGAAGCCGCCGACGCCGCGCTCGCCGCGACCGACCCCGACGACATCCTGATCGACCTCAAGGACAACGCCACGCCGGCGACGATCGCGGCGATCGAGCGGGACCTTGGCATCACGCTCACCCTCGTCAGCGACCAATCCGCCGACGAGCAGTTCTACCGCGCGCACGTCGATCCGTCGCGGCGCGACCTGCTGATCGCCGCCCTCTCGGCCCGGCCGGAGGTCGAGATCGCCGAGCCCGATGCGGAGTACTCGCTGCTCCCCGGCGAGTCGATCACCGTCTCCGCGGAGCAGATCATGCAGCCGGGCTTCCCGAACGACCCGCTGTACGGCAAGCAGTGGCACATGCGCCAGATCGGGATGCCCGAGGCGTGGAAGCTCGCCGACGGTAACGGCATCACCGTCGCCGTGCTCGACACCGGCGTCGCGTACGAGAACTACAAGAACTTCAAGCTGCTCGAGGACCTCGAGGGCATCACGTTCGTCGATGGCTGGGACTTCGTCGGTAACGACGCGCACGCCAACGACGATCACGCGCACGGCTCGCACGTGACCGGCACGATCGCGCAGGTCACCAACAACGGCATCGGCGTCGCCGGGGTCGCGCGCAACGTGAAGATCATGCCGCTCAAGGTCCTCTCGGGCTCCGGCTCGGGCTCGGTCGCCGGCATCGCCGACGCGATTCGCTACGCGGCCGACAAGGGCGCCAAGGTCATGAACATGTCGCTCGGCGGTGCGTTCCCGTCGCGCGTCCTCAAGAAGGCCGTCGAGTACGCCCACGCCAAGGGCGTCACGGTGATCTGCGCCGCCGGTAACGAGTCGCGCGGCAAGGTCGGCTATCCGGCCGCCTACCCGGGCGCCGTCGCTGTCTCGGCCACGCAGGACGACGAAGCCATCACGTTCTACTCGAACACCGGTAAGGACATCGACATCGCAGCGCCGGGTGGCAACACCCGCGATTCCAGCGGTGGCCGTAGCAACACCGATGGTGGCGTCCTCCAGAACACGATCGCGACCAACAATCCGGGCAAGGCCGAGTACGCCGCGTACATGGGAACGTCCATGGCCGCCCCGCATGTGGCGGGCGTCGCGGCGCTCATCGTTGGTGAAGGCGTGACCAAGCCCGACATGGTCGAGAAGATCCTCAAGGACTCGGCGCGCAAGCCGAACAACCAGCAGTACACGACCGACAAGTACGGCGCGGGCATCATCGATGCGCCGGCCGCGGTCCTCAAGGCGCGCGCGGAAGGCGGCGGTTTCCAGCTCGGTCTCGGCCTGCTCCTCGCCGGTGCTGTCGCGGCTTCTGCGCGCAAGCGGGGCCTCGGTGTGAAGCTCGGCCCGAGCTACCTCGCCGGTGTCGTGCTCGGCGCGTCGGGCCTGTTCTTCCTGCCGTACATCGCGCCGTCGCTGGCGTCGCTGCCCGTGCTCGAGACGCTCACGCGCGGACTGCCGTCGTGGGACCTCTCGCTGCTCGGCCCGTCGGGTCACGGTAACGTGCTGTTCTTCAGCGCGCTGCTGCCGCTCGCGGGTCTCGCGGTCGGCTACGGCGTCCCGAAGGCGCGTGCGCCGCTCGCAGGCCTTGCGATCGGTATCGCGGCGCACCTCGCGTTCTTCGCGGTCGTCCCGATGATCACCCTGCACTACGTGCCGGGCGTGTTCGGGCTCGCGTCGATGTGGCTAGCGGTCAACGCGGTCGCCTGCGTGCTCCTCGCGCGCCTGGCGCTGCGCCGCTAAGCGCGACGTCCTCGTCGGTACCCAGCGGCCATGCGGCGCTCTGCATGGCCGTTTGTCGTTTCGGCGATAGATCGCGTCGGCGATAGATCGCGAGCCCCAGTCCGTGTTCCAGATCTAACGCCAAGTCGCCAAGAGTGGAGAAAGATCGCCAGAGAAAAATTTATAAAAAATTCTCTGATGGCGCGCTCTCTCGTTCTGATTTTGGCGCCTTGGATCTGGAACACGCAGCGATGGCGGCCACCGCCCGCCGCCGGCTGCGCGCCGTGAACAGCCCCAAGTGAGCGTCGCGTGCCTCGGCTAACCACCAAGCACACAGTTGCTTGGCGTTAGATCTGGAGCAGGCACGCAATGTCGCGAGCCGGTTCGTCTGCGGTGTTCGGGGTGATCAGCGCAGCGCGATGATCGCGGTCGAGCCCTGACCAGGGCTCTCCTCGACCGTGACTTCGAGCCGCGTTGCGTTCGGCGTCAGCACCGGCGCCAGCCGCGCCTGCAACAGCGCGGCGCAGTGCGCAGCGAGCGCCTCGACCGAGATGTTGTCGATCGGCAGGATCAGCACGTCGCCCCGCGGGAACACGTAGCGCTCACCGCACAGCGTGATCTCGAATTCGCGCATCTCGTCGCGCACGATGATGAGATGCGGATTGCGCGACGCGATCAGTACGCGCTCCTTGAACTCGGCACACAGCTCGCCGAGCGCGACCTTGATCGGCGCGAACGGCAGCATGTCGGGCAGCGCGACCGACTCGAGATCGATCGCGATACCGACGGTGTAGTTGTGGCCGTGCAGCCGCTCCTTGGTCCCGTCCGGGAACACCGTCATGTGCGCGCACGAGAACTTGTACTGCTCGCGCGCGATGACGATGCGGTGCTGCATGGCCTGACTGACTAGGCGTTGGCGCCCGCGCGATCGCGGCCACGTCCACCACGACGGCGACGACGACGATTGCCGTCAGCACCGCCATCACCACCGCCGCCCGTACCACCGCCACCACCACCACCACCACCACCGCCACCGCCGCCACCACCACGGTTACCGCCGCCACCGCCACCACCACGGCCACCGCGATCGCCGCTCGGGGCGGGACGCGCGGCGTGCACGTGCGGGGCTTCGGCAGCAGCTTCAGCCGCGATCTCCGTCGACATCTTGCCGGCGACGCGGAACTGATCCGGCTTCCAGCCTTTTTGGCCGACGACCGTGATCAGCTTCTGGAATCGCTTCTCGAGGTGATCGAGGTAGTCGCGATCCTGGCGCTGGAGGACTTCCGCCACGCGCGGTGCAGCCTCGATCTCGATCTTGTCATTATCGACGAGCATGCCGCTGCGACGAACTTCGCGCAGGATCTCGTAGGCGACCGTTGTCACCGACTTGACGACACCCGCGCCCTCGCAGATCGGGCACGGCTCGGTGAGGAGCTGCACCAGCGACTCGCGCGTGCGCTTGCGTGTCATCTCGACGAGACCGAGCTCGCTGATCTTCGTGACGTTGGTGCGAGCGCGGTCTTTCGACAGCGCCTTCTGGAAGGCATCCCAGACCTTGCGGCGGTTGCCTTCCTTGTCCATGTCGACGAAGTCGATGACGATGATGCCGCCGATGTTCCGGAGGCGGAGCTGGCGCGCGACCTCCTCGCAGGCCTCGAGGTTGTTGGCCGTGACCGTGTCCTCGAGGTTGCCGGAGCCCGTGTTCGTGAAGCTGCCGGTGTTGATATCGATCGCGGTGAGAGCCTCACCCTGATCGATCACCAGCGAGCCACCCGAGCGCAGCGGCACCTTGCGAGCGACCGCCTGACGGAGCGCGGGCTCGATGTGATAGTGGTCGAACAGCGGCCGGCGGTTCTCGTACTTCTTGATGCGGTCGGCGAAGCGCGGCAGGAACGCCTGCACGAACTTCTGCATGCGGTCGAACTGCTCCTCATCATCGACGACAACCTCGGTGGTGTCCTCGCGCATGAGATCGCGGATGCAGCGCAGTGACAGATCGAGATCGGCATAGACGAGACCGGGGCCCCGCATGTCCTGCTCGCGCACCTCGACCTCGCGCCACAGACGGGCGAGGAAGTCGACGTCATCACGCAGCTCCTGATCGATCGCGTCCTCGGCAGCCGTGCGCACGATGAACCCGGTGTTCTTCGGCCGCGACTCGTTGACGATGTCGCGCAGGCGCCTGCGTTCCTTGTCGGAACCGATTCGCTTGGAGACGCCGACCTGACCTACGTGCGGCATGAAGACGCTGTAGCGGCCGGGCAAGGAGATGTAGCCAGTGACGCGCGCACCCTTTTGACCGATCGCATCCTTCACCACCTGAACGACGACGTTCTGGCCAGGCTTCAGGAGCTCCTCGATCTTACGGTTGGCGAGCTGCTTACGTGAACGTGCGAGCCTCGATGCCGCGCCCTCGGGGGAGTCGTCAGCATCTTCGGTCTCGCTGTCCTCGAACAGCTTGCGCTCATCACCAGACCCGAGCACATCCGCGACGTAGAGGAATGCTGCGCGCTCGACCTTGGGGCCGAGATCCACGAACGCTGCCTGCATACCAGGCAGCACTCGCGTGACTTTTCCGCGGTAGATGTTTCCTACGATTCCTCGATCACGTTTGCGCTCTACAAAAAACTCAGCCAGCGAACCTTCTTCGACCACCGCCACGCGGGTCTCGGGTCCCTCGGCATTCACCACCAACATGTTGTGCATGAAAGCTCTGCAATTCGTTGCGACCGCTCCGGAGCGTCACGACATCCATGTCGCAACTCGGGCTCGCTAGGAGTTGGGTCAGGGCGCTTCGGTAACACGGGAATCCAGGCAAAACAAGCCATTACGAACTGTGCTGAGTGGCTGGCCCGCAGCTTGCTTTAGTCGGACCTGCCGAGGTTGCCGCCTCGGTCTATCTTAGTAAAATTAGTTGGTTATACTTGATCGAAGGTCTGGGTTGCCGCCCGGACCTTCGTCGTTTTCGGGCCCCTGACGGCCCTCTCGCCTCAGAGGTCCGCGGATCACGAGCGACGAAGATCGGGATCATCGGGGTCGGCGTCGCGGTGCACGCACGGATCGTTATCCGGATCGTGACCGCACGACAGCACGCCGGGCGCCGGGTCATCGCGGTCGACGCCCTTGTGCGGACCCTCGAGATCGTCCTCGGCTTCGCGCGCGGCATCGCCGACGAGACCGCCGGCCGCGATCAGCTGGGCGCGCTTGTCATCAGAGACATCGGGGACCCTGCCGTGACGCGCGAGGTGAGCCACGTAGTACGCGTCCTCGCGTCGCGCCTCGAGCTCGCCCTTCTCGATCGCCTGCTCGAGCTCGCGCTTGAGATCGCCGATCAGCCGCGACGGCCGCAGCTCGAACGCATCCATGATCGCGGTGCCGACACCACCGGGCAGCGGCGGCAGCTTCGCGTCTTCCGCGGCGAGCTTCTCGACACGATCGGACAGCGCGGAGATCTGCTCGAGCAGGTTCTTGCGACGACCAGGACGCTTCGACGTGATATCGGCGCGCGACAGATCGAGCAGGTCCGTCATGTACGGCCCGAGCTCGCGATGAAACCGGCGCACCGCGCTATCGGTCCACTGATCGCTGTACTGGTTCGTGCGCAGGTGATGCTTCACGAGGAAGCGAATGGTCTGGCGCTCGTCGCGCGCGAACGCGAAGCGCGGATACACGCGATCGAACATGCGCGCGCCGACCTCGGCGTGACCGTGGAAGTGCACACCCTCGGGCGTGAACGTCCGCGTCGGAACCTTGCCGATGTCGTGCAGCAACGCGGCCCAGCGCACGAGCGGACGGCGCACCGTCTGCTTCACGACCTGCTTGGTGTGAGCCCACACGTCCTTGTGCTGGCGGCCGGTCTCCTGAACGAGATCGACGGTGGCCTCGAGCTCGGGGAACAGCACGCGCACCATGCCCGCCTGCTGCATCCACTCGAGCGCGATGTCGACCTCGCGCCCCATCAGCGCCTGCTCCATCGCGTCGCGCAATCGCGTGCGGTCAGCGTCCGCAAGTCGGACAACATGCTCGCGCGCGACATCGGAGATCGCGTCGGGCGGCATGCGACCGTGGTCGGCAATCGCAGCCGCAATTTCAACGAGCACCACCGGGTCGGCCTCGACGAGGCCCCGGATACGGTCCGCTGCGGTCTGTTCGACGGCGGTCATGACAAAAAGGGCGTCACTCCTACCATGTAGCTATTGTCGTGTGCGCGGTGTTGGTACGGAGCGTGCTCTAGCGTCACGCTGTGCAAGGCCGTATCACTGAACGAATGCTTCCTGAGGCCGAGCGATCGATGCCCGGAATCACGCGTTTTTACGTGGGTCTGCGCACGAAGCCCGCGACTTTCCTCGATCTCCTCTGGGCGTTCGAAGGACAGTCGCAACGCTCCCAGGCCCCTGGGAAGCGTCAGCGCCGCTAGAGCGTTTCCCTAGCGCACACGTTCTCCCCGGCTGGTTGGCTAGCCGGGCGTGACAGCGAGTCGCAATCCGGAAACAACATGGGGCAAGATTCAGCGGCGATGACGAAGCGTCACCCGATCGGTGTCTTCGATTCCGGTGTAGGTGGGCTGACCGTCGTGAGAGCCCTTCGCAAGGAATTGCCTGGGGAAGACATCATCTACCTCGGCGACACCGCCCGGGTTCCTTATGGAAGTAAGAGCCCGCGCACCGTCGAGAAGTACTCGCTGACCTGCCAGCGCTTCCTGCTCGAGCGCGGCGTGAAGCTCGTGCTGATCGCGTGCAACACGGCATCGGCGAACGCACTGGCGGCGCTTCGCGAAGCGAGCACGGTGGCGGTGATCGGTGCTGTCGAGCCGGGGGCTGCAAGCGCAGTGATCGCGACGCAGACGTTCCACATCGGCGTGATCGGCACGCTCGGTACCGTTCGTTCCGGCGCATACGAACAAGCGATTCGCGCGCGCAATCCGAACGTGAAAGTCACCGCGCTGGCGTGTCCGCTGCTGGTGCCGCTCGCCGAGGAAGGCTGGGTCGACGACGAGGTCGCGACCATCGTCGCGCGTCGCTATCTGACGCAGCTGTTCCAGCAGGATCCAGAGATCGATACGCTCGTGCTCGGCTGCACGCACTACCCGATCTTGCGGGACGTGCTGTATCGCGTTGGCCGCGAGCTCGCTGGTCGCGACATCTCCGTTGTCGACAGCGCAAACGCGATGGCGCGCGCAGCCGCCGCAGAGCTCGGCATCGGACCGAACCGCCGCAAGGGCGCCGGTCGGCTCGACCTGTTCGCGACCGATACGTCGCGCCTCGAGGAGCTTGCGCCACGCTTCCTCGGCGAGCCGTTGACGGGCTTCGAGCTCGTGGATCTGTAACAGCGTCGGGAACGAGCTAGACGACGAGGCCCTTGGCCCGCGCTTCGTCCGCCTTGCGGCGCTTCATGACGTCGACGATCGTCGACGCCTTCTTGAGCTTGTCGCCGATCGTCTTCTCGTCGACGGGGTAGTCCGTGCGGAACACCAGACCGTCGTCGAACAGCTTCTCGCGCGCCTCGTCGTTGTCGAGGTACGCGGGGACCTTGCGGCCCTTGTATTCGATCTTCTGGACGGCAGTGACCTTGCCCTCGAGCCAGGTCATCAGGTCGCCCATCACAGATGTGCAGACCTTGAGCTCCTCGTCGAGGTTCTCGAACAGCTCGGGGAAGCGGTCGCGGAACGTCTTCTCGTCCTCGCCCTCACCGAGCGCCTTGGCGAGCGCCAGGCGCAGCAGGATCGCATCGTCGGCGTAGCTGACCACCTGGTCATTGCGGTCGCCTACGGAGTCGTTCGGAGAGACGACGTAAATCGCCACCCCTGTCGCTATCTCTCTGACATTCCGCGGCAGGTTCTCGTCGTCCATCGCGTCGAATGCGATCTTGAGGTCGTGGGGAAGGGACACTAGCCAGTTCCGCACCAACTCAACGAACTTCTGCTCTGCGTTAATCGTCACGGGATATGCGTAACCCCGCGTCAGCGGGGCCTCCAAAAACTGCTTCGAAATTGAAGCCGAACCTGGTCAGTACCAACCCCGCGACCGAATTACAAGCCCGCCCAGCCGTGGTACCTTTGGTGCCAGGTGGCCCAGGCCAAGCGATCGCCCATCCTCGGGTACAACCACAACGTCAAGTACCGGGGCGTTATCTTCCACGTTCAAACGGAAGACTCGGGGCAGCAGAACCCGCATCTCTTCACGCACCTATTTCACGAGGGCGTGATCGTCTCGACCCGGAAGTACGTCTACGACTCGGGGTCGAACGAAGACGCGATCAAGGGCCTGATGCAGGCTCAGCACAAAGCCGTGATGAAGGACCTCAAGAAGGGGACCTTCGACGACAAGATCGATGCGTATCTGGCCGGCACTCCCGGCCTCGAGCCGCGTGTCGGTGCCGACCCTTCGGCGCCGCCCCTGCCGCGCGGAGAGCGGGCCAAGACCGAGGCCACGCCGGAGGAGGAAGGCGAGCACCCGCTGTCGGCGACCGCCACGCGCACCGACCTCGAGATCATTGACGACGACCTGAGCGAGCCGATCGAGCTGCCGTTGAAGTCGCGCACCACGAGCGACGATCGCACCCGCCCGATCGAGCTGCCGATGAAGGGCTCACACGTCCAGGTCGAGTCGCCGGGCGTGGATAACGACATGGCCGCAGCGGTCGCAGCCGCCAACGCCGCACCACCCACCGCGCCCGCCGAGCCCGAGCCGCCTCCGAACAAGCCGCGCGTATCGACCGCGCAAAAGGTCTCGCGTTCGGGCACGAATCAGACGCCGCCGAGCGGACGGCCGATGGTTCGCCCGGCGGTCACGCCGGCTGCCGCACCGCGACCCAACGCTCAGAGCGCAGCGCCGCTCGTCGACATCACCGAGGAAGAGATCAGCACGCGGCTGCGCGCGCCGCGCGACACCGCCGTCGAGAGCCTGCCCGACGACATCGACTCCACGATGCCCGTGCAGACGGCTCGCCCCGCCGCCCACAACGCGGCATCGCTGCCGGCCAAGCCTGGTGCACGTCCGTCGATGTCGCCGCCGGTCGTGACGCGTCCAGCTCCCGATTCGCCGCGCAAGCGACCGGGCGACAGCGAGGCCGTCGAGATCTATCAAGCCGCGCCGCCGTCGGTCGATCCGCCACCGGGTGAGCGCTCCGAGCGCGCCGGCACCTACTCCGTCAATCGCAGGAGCGGTGACGCGCCGATCCGCGAGACGACCGGCCGCATTGCCGCGCTCAATCCAGCGGCGCTGGGGCTCACGGATCCCGCGAGCAAATCTTCTCCGGTCCCGTCAGGACTCGCGCGTCCCGGCGGTTCGCAGCGTACGCCGACGGGGGAGACGCCGCGTCCCGGTGGTTCGCAGCGTACGCCGACGGGTGAAACCCCGCGTCCGCCTGGCACCCGCGATTCGGCTTCGCAGCGCGTGCCGCCAAACGTGCCGCGCGAGCCGACGCCGCGCACGGTGGCTCGCGCGGCCACCCCGCCGCCGCCGCCGCCGCAGCGCCCGGGCACGCCGCAGCCCGCGCCGCCGCGCGTGACCGCGCCGATCCAGAACCGCACGTCGACGCCCGTGAACCCGCAATCAAACAGCGGCGTCGTGATGACTCGCCCTGCCGTGATCGTCGGTGCGCCGCCCAAGCCCACCGGTGCGCCCGCGTCGACGACGGGCCGCGTGCGCAAGGCGCGCGAGGACGAGGGCCGCGGCTTCGGGCAGGGCCTCATCAGCGAGAAGTCCCTCGACGAAGTGATCCTGGCGTATCTCTCAGAAGACGCCGACGACAAGTAGATCAGGGAACTACCTAGTAGCTCCGCTCATGGTCGAAGCACGAACGGTGATTACGTTAGGGCGATGCCAGCCAACGTAAAAATCTACACGACTGATTGGTGCGGATACTGTTCCGCCGCGATCTCGCTGCTGAAGTCCAAAGGCGTGAAGTTCGAACAGATCGACGTCGACGGCGATGCCAAGATGCGGCGCTGGCTGGTCGAGCAGACGGGCCGTACCACGGTTCCGCAGGTGTTCATCGACGGCGTGCCCGTGGGTGGCTTCACCGACATCCGTGCGCTCGATGAGCGCGGGATTCTCGATCAGATGCTCGCCGGCCGCACCGCGCGTCAGGCGTCGTCGGCGTCGGGCTGATCGAGATCGGGGTGGTCTTTCTTGTACTCGACCATCCATGCGGCGAGCGCGGGCATCGCGACGTCGAGGCGATGGGACCCTTCGCGGTCCTTCGCCTGGCGATAGACGAACCGAGCATCGTCGTGCTCGCCGCGGTACGCGTAGCACCACGCGCATAGCAGCAGCAGGTCCGCTCCGGCTGTCATCGACAGGCCCTTGCGCATGCGATCGTGGAGCTCGCCGTCGTCGATCTCGAGGTCGCGCTTCGGCGTGGGATCCTTGAACGGCATCGCGCCGTCGACGGGCTTGGGCGCGTGCTCGGCGACCCACAGGTGCATCTGTGCGATCCAGTGGCTGAGCTTGAGCACTTCACCGACGGGGATCGGGCCGCGCGACTCGAGCAGGTTGCGTGCTTCCTTGGTTCTGCCGAGCGCGGTGAGCAGATTGATCTCTGTGTAGTAAGAGAACTGGTGCTGGATGAGTCGCGGCGACAGCTTGCCGCGCGCGCGGCGCACGCGATCGAGAGCTTGCTCACCTTTGCCCTCGAGGGCGTCCGCGATCGCGATGCGCAGCTCGGCGAGAGCACGCACGCGCGTGGGCGCCCACCACGCTTTCGCGACCCGCTCGGCGAGTGCGCGGCCCTCGACGGCATCGCCACGTGACAGCGCGACACTCGCCTCGTTGACGTGCTTCACCGCGCGCACGGTGCCAAGGAAGCGGCCGCCGAGCATGAGATAGAACGGCACGAGAACCGGGAACGACGTCGCGGCGAGTGCGACACCGGCGGTCGTGATGCCGCCGAACGCGACGTACTGCGCGATCTGGCGATTGCGCACGGCGGACGGGTTCTTCACCTCGCCGTCGCGGCCGACATAGACGAGCTGCCCCTTACCGGCACGGTCGAGATCGGTCGCGATCATCGGCCGCGCCAGCGCGGTGTCTGGCTTGCTCGGCCGGTCGTCGTCGTCGCTCATGCCCAGGGATCAGTCTTGCACGGACCAGTCGGTACCGCTTGGCCCGTCGTGCAGGGCAACACCCTGAGCCGCCAGCTCGTTGCGAATCTCGTCGCCCCGGGCGTAGTCCTTCGCCGCACGGGCGGCCTTGCGCTCGGCGATCTTGGCCTCGACGGCTGCGACGTCGATCTTCTTGGCCTTGACGAGCCGAGCGCGCCGTTCCGCCAGGTACGTCGCGGGCACCTGCTCGAACACGCCGATCGCACTTCCGACGATGCGGATATCGCGACCAAGGCGCGCCAGCGTGCGCTTGCGCAGCTGCTTGTCCATGCCCTTGCTCGACTCGAGCAGCTTGTTCGCGAGCGTGAGCGCCGCATGCAGCGACGCGACGACAATGGGCGAGTTGAAGTCGTCGGCGAGCGCCTCGCGCGTCTCGGGCACGAGCTTCTCGGCCTCGGGCATCACGGCACCGGCACCGCCATCGCCCTGCGCGACCTCGACCTCGATGCGCGCGAGCACGTCGTAGAACTTCGCGAGCTCGCGGTCCGCCGCCTCGAGGCTCAAGAAGCGGACGCTGTCGTCGACGACCTGCACATCGAAGTCCACCGGCGAGCGGTAGTGATGCTTGATGCAGAAGTACCGCAGCGCCTCGCCGCCGACCGCGAGCGCGATCTGCTCGCAGTCGAAGACGTTGCCGAGCGACTTCGACATCTTCACGCCCTCGAAGTTGAGGAAGCCGTTGTGCATCCAGTAGCGCGCGAACGAGCCATCTCCGTCGGCGCCCTGGCTCTGCGCGATCTCGTTCTCGTGGTGCGGGAAGATCAGATCCTTGCCGCCGGCGTGGATGTCGAACGTGCTGCCGAGGTGCGTGACTGTCATTGCCGAGCACTCGATGTGCCAGCCCGGGCGGCCCTTGCCCCACGGCGAATCCCACGACGGCTCGTTCGGCTTGGCGCTCTTCCACAGCGCGAAGTCCGCCGGTGCCTTCTTGCGCTCGTCGACGCCGATGCGCGCACCCTCGCGGAGCTCGTCGAGCGTCATGCCCGAGAGCTTGCCGTAGGCGGCGAACTTATCGACCTGGTAGTAGACGTCACCGTCGACGGCGTAGGCGTGTCCGTTGGCGACGAGCCGCTCGACGAGCGTGATGATCTCCTGGATGTGACCGCTGACCTTGGGCTCGACGTTGGGCGGGCGAACGCCGAAGCGGAGCATGTCGCGGTTGTAGGCCTCGGCGAACATCGCTGACATCGCGATCGGATCCTGGCCGGTCTCGTTCGCGCGCTTGATGATCTTGTCATCGACGTCGGTGACGTTACGGACGAAGTTCACGTTCCAGCCGAGGAACTCGAGGCTGCGGCGGACAGTGTCGAACGCGATCGCCGAGTACGCGTGTCCGATATGCGCTGGTGCATAGGTCGTGGGACCACACAGGTACATGCCGACGGCCCCGGGCTGGAGCGGTTCGAACGCGACCTTTTGGCGCCGGAACGAGTCATAGAAGCGCACGGAAGCAGCAGGCGTCACGGGCGGGTTTTAGCACTATCAGCGCCAGCCGAGCGGGCCGCTGGGCGTGTCTGCGGTCGCGTTCGTCGTCTTGTCGAGCCACGTCTCGGTCTCGTCGGCGCTCGCCGGCAGCTGGAGCGTCCACACCACGACCGCGTGCGGGGTCACGCCGAGCACCCGCGAGCCGTCGCGCGCCATCTCGACGTAGGTGAACTGTTGCTGGACGCCCTTCTGCGGCGACGTCAGGGCCCAGCGCCAGCCGACCAGCGGGTCGATCACCTCGACGCCGCCGATGACGGTCGAGCCGGCGATCAGCGCACCCTCGCTGGCAGGGGAGGCGTGGGGCGACATCGGGAGCTGGCGAATGACCCGCTTGCCCGAGACGTCGATCACGGTGCCGGCACCATCCTCGGACAGCACGAGTGCTGTGGTCGGTGCGATGAGGACCAGGTCGAAGATCGGCTTGTCGAGCTTCGCGATCACCTCGGACTTGCCATCGGTGCGCCACGACAGCAGCTCGTTCCCGGCGCCGATCAGCACGGTGCCATCGGGCGACAGCGCGAGCGGCACCTGGGTGGGCAGCGGTGCCGCCAGCTGCAGCGTCTGCTCGACCCCGGCGAGTGGCTTGCGCCAGACGAGACCGTCGACAAACGATGCGGCGATCCAGCCGCCCTGACTCCACGTGGCAACGAGGTCCCGGACCGCAGCCTTGTGCGCCAGCAGCGTGCCCTGGGTGCGCTTTTGCAGATCCTCGAGGCGCACGTTGCCGTCACCGGCGAGCACGAGACGCGTGTTGTCGATGTACGCGACGGCGTCGACCTCGCCGGGCAGCGCTTGCGGCTGGCCAATGCCGGCGATGCGCCAGGCTCGACGCGTGATGTCGAGCGCGATCGCCTCGGCGCCGTCGGGTGCTGCGACCACGCGCTCGATACCGGGAAGCTCGCCGAGCTCGGTGGCTTTGCCGGTGCGCAGGTCGATCCACTCGGCGGACTCGTTCTGGTACGTGAGCAGCATCGTGTCACCGGTGATGAAGCGCGCGCTCGCCGGTGGGTAGGCGGAGAACGAGCGCGGCTCGAACTGCTCGAGGTTCCACACCAGCAGCATTCCCTCGGCCGCCGCGACGATCCATTCGCCGCGCGCGGAGGTCGCGACGCGCTCGATCGGTAGTGGCGCGGTCAACATGTGGTCGCCGTAGTCCGACAGCACGACGAGCTCGCCCTGCGGATTGCCGGAGATCACGACGTTCTCGCGGCCGGTGTGAACGCCGAGCGTGTGGCCCGGATCCTTGATGCGTAGCTTGGGATCAGGGCTGAGCAGAAGATCGACGCCCTGCGGTCCCGAGCTGAACACGCGGGAACCGCTGAACGCGAGGCCGTAGCGAGTGGGGGCCCGATAGCGGTTCCAGATCTGCGGCACCGGATTCATCTTGATCGCGACCACCTCGTCGTCCACGAGGGCCGCGAGGTGCTTCGAGTCGGACGACCAGGTCGCGAGGTGAACGATGCCCTCGACCTTGTTCTCTGGCGGCATCGTCGGATTCGAGCGATCGGCGAGCAGCAGGTGCTCCTTACCGCCGTATACGACCCAGCGTCCGTCGGGGGACGGAGACACCAGAACGATTGGCTCGCCGAGCTCGACCTTCTCGGCGGCACCGCCGGCGAGGTCGAGACGCCACGCCGCGTTCGCGGGATCGACCCAGTATGCGAGCGGGCCGCTCGTCTCGAGCTTGGTGATCGAGGTCGGCGCGGTGACCTCGCGCTTGGCGTTCGTCGCGGTGTCGATGATCGTGAGGCGACTGCCCTGGTAGATCAGGACCTTGCGCTCACCATCGGCGAAGCGCGCCATCACCGCGCCGCCCATGTTGGCAATCTCCTTGCTCGTGCGCTTCTCGATGTCGACGATCCGGACCTTGCCGTCGTCGCTCGCGGTGAGCGCACGCTGGCCATCGCGTGACAGCTCGAGCGTGAGCGTGTGCTTGGACATCGGGATGCTGAACGCCACGCCGTGCGCACGAGCGGCCGCCCCGACATCACGAGCGTCGCGCCACAGATCGGTACCGACGAGCCCGGGCTTGGCCAGGGGCTTCACCATCGCGAGCGCGCGTGTCGGATCGGTCGAAGCCGCGTGGCGCGCGTTGGTCAGTGTGAGCTCGCGTGCCTGCTTCATCACGGCGTCGCGCTGGGTGTCGGCCTCTGCCTTCTCTTTGTTTGCGATCACCGCCTGCTCGTCGGCGCGGTCGCGCTCGTCGGTGATGCGGACAAAGGCGAATACGGTCCCGACGAGTCCGGCGATCAACGCGACCGCGCCGATCGTGACCGCGGCCTTGTTCTGATTGTAGAACCGGACGAGTCGCTCGCTCGTCGTGTACTGGTGCGAGCCGACCAGCTTCCCGGTGAGGAACGACTGCAGATCCTCGGCGAGTGCACGCGCGGTCTGGTAGCGGTCCTTCGCGTCGTGGGCGAGCGCCTTGTCGACGATCGTCGCGAGCTCGGGCGGCACCTCGGGCAAGACTTCGAGCAGCGGCGGCGCCGGTCCGTCGACGGCATTACGCATCATCACGTCAGCGTTCTTGTGGTGATGCGGTGGTCGCCGCACGAGCATGTGGAACAGCGTCGCGCCGAGTGCGTAGACATCGCAGCGCTCGTCGACGGGCTTGCCGCGCAGCTGCTCGGGCGCCATGAACCCGGGCGTGCCGAACACGATCCCGGCGCGCGTCTGGATCAACGAGTCTTCCGGTTCGTTGATCGACCTGCGCTCGGCATTCGCCTCGCTGCGCGTCCCGGCAGAGCCGGGACTTGCGCTCGACCTGGGACTTGCGATCCGCTGCACGGGATCCATCGCGTCTTCGGCCTCGCCGATCGCCTTTGCGAGCCCCCAGTCGATCACCACGGTCTCGCCGAGATCGCCGCACAGGATGTTCGCCGGCTTGATGTCGCGGTGCACGATGCCACGCTCGTGGGCGTGTGCGATCGCGTTCGACGCGGCGACGATGTGCGGCACGAGCGCGAGCCGCTTGGGCAGGGTGTCGGCGCGGGCGACCAGATCTTCGAGCGCGCGGCCACCGACCTTGCGCATCACGTAGAACGGCGCGCCGTTCGCACTGACGCCAGCGTCGTGAACCGGGACGATCGCGGGATGCTCGAGCCGCGCGGTGATCCGTGTCTCGCGCTGGAATCGCCGCACCGTCTCGGGGTCCATCGACAGGACTTCCTTCACCGCGACGATGCGGCCGAGCACGCTGTCGTTCGCCTCGACGACGCGGCCCATACCTCCGCGTGCGATCTCCTTCGCGAGGGCGTAGCGATGGTCCGCCGGCATGCTCGGCGGTGCCGTGGTGAGGCGTGTGGCGCTCGTCGGCATCATCGTCGGCAGGAGCGGATCACGGGCGGGCGCGTCGCGCTGGGTGTCGCTCGGCGTCTCCGGTGCGAATCCGCCACGCGGCATCTGCATCGTGCCGAGCGGAATCTCCGCCGACACGACCGTGTTCTGCACGCGCCCGGCCGCCGTGGGTTCGGCCGCGGGCTTGTCGTCCGGCCTCTCCGGGTCAGCCACGGAGTGAGTATGTCACGCGGGCGTCGACAACAGGTCGCGCTTGACCGCGCGGACGGCGGCCCACGCGAACAGCAGGCCAATGAGGATCACCAGGATCGTCACTGGCAGCACATACCAGTAGTCCGCCGGACGCTCGCCGCCGATCAGCGCGAAGGCACCGTCGGGAATCGAGCGCACGACGTAGATGCCGATCAGATCGAGCTGCGCGTCGGGCACGGTCACCGCGTCGACGGTGAACCCGGTCGGCGCCGAGCCCTTGAGCTTGCCCCACGTGGTCTCGTGGTGATGCGTGGTGGGCTCGACCGTCATGCCCCACAGCTTCGCGCTCTCGAGCTTGGTGCGTGTGGTGGCGACGGCGTCGGGCGTGGCGATGGTGAAGTGCGACTGTTCGCGGCCGGGCCTGGGCGTGCCGGTCACCGTGACGCCCGCGTCCGAGAGCGCCTTCGTGCAGGCGGCAGCGTCGGCATGGCGCTCGTTGAACGTGCAGATGACCGTGGCCGATCCTGCATCGAGCACGTCGAAGCCGACGCGATCGGAATCGCGAACGCTGATCGTGTCGCCGGCGACGGTCGTGACCTTTCCGGTGGAAAATCCCGCGCGAACCGCCGCGGCTGGCGCGAACATCGGGCGCGGGTGCTTGGCCAGAAACGCCTCGATCGAATCGGCGATCGGGAGATCTTCGAGGGGACGCAGCCGTCCGACGTAGCCAGCCGTGTTCGGCTCGCCAAAGCCGTCGCCGGGCAACACGAGCCACAGCTTCTCGGCCGAGCCACGCGCCGGAACCACGCGCATGCCGATGTTGCCGGCCTGGGTCGCCGAGCGGATCGCGTGCGCCATCAGCGGCTCGGCGTCGACGACGACGTGGGTGTCGCTGTCGATGGTGCCCTTGGCCAGATCGGTCACCGTCACGCGGCGCGGTGCCTCGGGCTCGCCCGCAAACCGGCGGTCCGGGTTGAGCTTCCACACGAAGAACACGCACAGGAACACGATGCCGAGGGCGGTCACGAGCCCGACCTTGGGGCGCGCGCGGCTCAGCTTCACCAGCGCAGGATCGATGGCATCCTTGGCGATGGGCGCGCCGGGCTCCTCGGGTACGGTCTCTTCGGCCATGGCGGCGATCGGCATCCTAACCTCCATAACGACACCGCGCCACCCAGGCCGGTTGCGACGAACATGCGCTGCGATTACCGTTGGCTGTGCCTGCTGCCGGCCCACCGGGTGGTGCGCGACCATCGAGCAGCCGTGAGGCTCCGATCAGCGTCGCCGAGGTCGTGCGCCTGGCGGCCCGGACCCTCGATGCCGTGGGCTTGCTCTGGCTGGAGGGCGAGGTCACAGAGGTCAAAAAGCCCGCCTCGGGCCACCTCTACTTCTCGTTGCGCGACAAGGACTCGGTGCTGCCCGCCATCATGTGGTCGCGCGACCTGACCCGGATGAAGTTCCGCATCGAGCCGGGACAGCGCCTGCGCGTCCGCGGCCGGCTCGGGGTCTACGACCGCGATGGCCGCATGCAGCTGTACGTGGACTTCGCAGAGCCGGCCGGTCTTGGCGCCGCAGCGCTCGCGCTCGAACAGCTCAAGCAGAAGCTCGCGGCCGAGGGCATCTTCGCCCAGGAGCGCAAGCGCAAGCTGCCGCGGTTCCCGCGCCGGATCGGCGTGGTCACGTCGCGGCACGGCGCCGCCATCCACGACATCATTCGCACCGTGCAGCGCCGCATGCCGACACCGATCCTGATCGCGGATGCCGCGGTCCAGGGCGAGACGGCGCCGCACCAGATCGTGATGGGCATGGCGATGCTGGTGAAGGCGGGCGTCGATGTGGTGATCGTCGGCCGTGGCGGTGGCAGCGTCACCGATCTCACCGCGTTCAACCACGAGCGCGTCGTGCGTACGATCGCGCGGTGCCCGGTGCCGGTGATCAGCGCGGTCGGTCACGAGGTGGATCTTTCGCTCGCCGATCTCGCCGCCGATGCCCGCGCTTCGACGCCGACCGCGGCGGCCGAGCTTGCCGTGGTCGACGGTCACGCGCTCGGCGAGATCCTCACCAAGGAGCGGCGCCGGCTCGATCGCGAGATGAACCACGTGCTCGCCACCGCGCGCCAGGAGCTCGATCGCGCCACGATGGGCCTGCATGCGCGAGGGGAGCGCGCACTCGCAGCGACGCGCACCCAGCTGTTGCGACTGCACGAGCGGTTGTCGGGGCTGCACCCGCGTGCGCGGATCCTGCGGCATCGCACGGTCCTCGGCGATCTCGAGCGCAGGCTCGCGGCGGTGTCGCCGGTGAGGCGGATCGGGCGCGCGCGACATGATCTGGCGGCGCTCGGCGCGCGTGCGGATGCTGCGATCCTCGCCAGCCTCGCGAAGCGTCGTGCGGATCTCGCGCAGGCCGGTGCGCAGATGGCGGCGCTGTCACCGCTCGCGGTCCTCGACCGTGGCTATGCGATGGTTCGCAGCGGTGATGCGATCGTTCGCGATGCGGCGCAGGTCAAACCGAAGGCGCGGCTCGAGGTCCGGCTCGCCAAGGGCTCGCTCGAAGTGATCGTCGACAAGATCAAGGACGGCGAATGACCCGCGCGACCAAGCCAAAGCGTGCCGGCACCAAGAGCGGCCGCCGCAACCTGCCCGACGATCTGCCGGATGCCGCCGAGGCTGCACTCGACGATCTGCTCCGCGTCGATGTCGACGACGACGATATCGACGACGAGATCCTCACCCAGCACGCCAGTGCCTCGTACGAGGAGCGGACGATGCGGCGGGGCAAGGTCGAGCCCGAGATGTCCGAGAGCGGCACGATGCCGCTCGCAAGGCCCGGCTCTGCCGGGCCGCGCAGCAGTCCCGGAGGGACTGCGGAGGTGATCGATGCGCTCGAGGACGACGAGCTCGGCGACGAGGTGGTCACCGAGCTGCCCGTCTTGCGCGTCGGCGTGTTCGAGGATGCGACTCACCTACGTTCGCTGCAGAGCGCGATCGGCGCATCCGGTCACGTGGTCGCGATCGCGGCGACCGGCCACGAGGGCCGCGGCCACGTGCTCGCCGCCGTGCGCGGTGGGCAGCTCGATGCAGTGCTTGTCGCAATTCCCGGTGGCGAGCCGATCATCGACGCGGCGCTCGCGCTCGAGGGCCAGCGGCCGGTGGTGATCGCGAGTGTCGACGGTTCGGCGCTCGCCGCGGTCCAGCGCGCCAGCTCGGTCGGTGCCGACCTGGTCGCGCTGCGGCCGCACGAGGTCGGGACGATCGCACCGACGATGCTCGCGGCAAGCCGGCTCACGATCGAGCGGAAGCTCGCCGCCGATCCCGAGCCGCACGGGCTCGTCACGTACGAGGCGTTCCAGCGCATCCTCGAGCTCGCGATCGTGCGCGCGCAGAAGCTCGAGTACCCGCTGTCGATCGTGCTGTTCGCCGTCGATGTCCAGCCGCCACCGCCGCCCGGCATCGGCGGCATCGTGCGCGCGCGTGCGGGCAATGCGTTGATCCACTCGATCCGCGAGATCGATGTGGCGACCCAGCTCGAGGGCGATCGCTTCCTCGTGCTGATGCCGTACACCGATCTCAAGCGCGCGGCTTCGCTCGCGCAGAAGGTGATCGCGGCGGTCAACGGAGGCGATGCCGTGGTGTCGGGCGGGCGTGGTTACCCGCCTCGCATCACGGGCGCTGCCGTCGCGGCGCGGCTCACGGAACAGCTCAGCTTCGCGCGTCTGCTCAAAGACGCGATGCAAACGCTCGAGCAGGCGCGCAAGGACGGCGCCGACCTGGCCGTGCAGCCATGATCACGGGCGCCACCAGGCTCGCCGCGGTGCTCGGCTGGCCCGTCGAGCACACGCGAAGCCCGGCGATGCTCAACGCCGCGTTCGCCGCCGACAAGATCGATGCGGTGCTCGTTCCGATGGGTGTGTCGCCCGAAACACTGCCCACAGTGATCGCCGCGCTGCGCGCGACACGCATGATCGGTGCGAGCGTCACCGTGCCGCACAAGCTCGCGGTCGCCGCGCTGTGTGACGAGCTGTCCGCCGAGGCAAAGGCGATCGGTGCGGTCAACTGCCTGCAGCTCGTCGACGGCACGCTGATCGGACACAACACCGACTGCGACGGGTTTCTCGACGGCCTGATTGCTGCTGGCTTCGACCTGCGCGGCAAGCGGATCGTGCTGCTCGGTGCCGGTGGTGCCGCGCGCGCGGTGGCCTACGGCGTGCGTGGCGGTCGCGCGATCGAGGTCGTGGCGCGCCGGGCGGCCGAGGTCACGTGGGCGACATGCTGGCCGTGGACCGACGAGAACCTGCGCGACTGCTTCGCGCGCGCGGACCTCGTGGTCGACTGCACGTCGAGCGGCCTCGACGAGGCAACCGACCTCGCGTTCGCCGAGTCGTTACCACTCGACGCACTCGCTCCCGCTGCATGGGTGGCGACGCTCGTCTACCACCGGACGACCGAGGTCCTCCAACGCGCGAGCGCGCGAGGTCATTCCGTCCTCGACGGGAAATCGATGCTCGTCCATCAGGGTGCGCGAGCGTTCACGCTGTGGACCGGCAGGCCAGCTCCCGTCGAAGTGATGACGCGAGCGCTCGACGCAAGCCTGGCGCGCTGACTGCACTCGCACTGCACCGTCGAGGTGCAGATGAGGAACTTACGTCCATTGCAGAGCCTGATCGTGTGCCTGGCGTTCACAGGCGGCCATGTCGCATGGGCCGACAACGCCACGCCTGACTTCTACATCGAGGATCCTTACGCGGCGCACAACACCGTGGGTTCCACCGCACGGGTTGGCACGGCGGTCGGGTTCCTCTATCACGAGGCGGTCGATACCACCGCGGTCGGCGGAAGCGCGGCCATGGGCTATCGCTTCGGCCGGCTGGCGGTCGAGGCCGAGTACACGTATCTCTCCCTACAAGTCCGCGGCCCGGACTCGACGTCGCTCGGCAGCGGTCAGCGCCTCGCCGCGCTCGCCCGGCTCGACGTGCTCCGCCTGGGACCGCGCATCGTCGGTGAGAACTCGATGTTCGCGGTCTACGTCGAGGGCGGCGCCGGTACCGCGTGGAACCACTGGTCCAAGCCCGCGTACGACGAGGCGAGCCGGCTCGTTCCCGCGGACACCCGGCGCGTCGAGGGTCAGGTTGGCTTTGGCTTCTACATCGACCATCGCCTGCAGGAGCCGATCGGGTTCCCGCATCGCGTCGCGTGGTTTCTCGGCTGGCGCATGACGATGTCGCCGCACGAGGAGATGGCCGCGTCGCTGTGCCGCGGCTTCTCGTGCAAGGTGATCGAGATGGAGCCGGAGTCGCGGACGATCGACCGCTCGATGCTGTTCCAGTCGAGCCTGCAGTTCACGTTCTAGCGGGCGTGCTCGCGCCGCTTGACGGCCATCATCTCGCGTTGTGTATAACCTTTGAGTTATATGACCTCAGGGTTCTGGACATGACTGCCGTGCTCGATGTGACGTTCGCGGCGCTCGCCGATCCGACGCGCCGGGCGATTCTCGCGCGGCTCGCCAGGGGCGAAGCCGGTGTGATGGAGCTGGCGGAGCCGTTTGCGATGAGCCAGCCGGCGATCTCCAAGCACCTCAAGGTCCTCGAGCGCGCAGGCCTGATCACCCGCGGGCGAGACGCCCAGCGGCGGCCGTGCAAGCTGGCGCCATCTCCCCTCCGTGACATCGACACCTGGCTCGCGCGTTACCGCCAGCTGTGGGAGGAGCGCTACGAGGCGCTCGATTCCGTTCTCGAAGATCTGAAACGCGACGAGCGAAGAGCGAAGCGCAAAGGAAAACAGAAGCCATGAGCAAGCTAGACGTCGACATCACTGGTTCACCCACCGAGATCAAGATGACCCGCGTATTCGATGCGCCGCGCCGCCTCGTACTGAAGGCGATGACCACGCCCGAGCTGGTCAAGCGCTGGCTCGGCGGCAAGCGCGCGACCGTGACGGACGCGACCTGTGACTTTCGCGTGGGCGGAACCTACCGCAACGTGTTTTGTACCCTCGACGGCTACGAGTTCGCGTTCACCGGCACGTACCTCGAGATCACCGACGAGCGCATCGTGCACAGCGAGCGCTTCAACGATGACCCGGGCGAGGCGCGCGTCACCATCACGCTGACCGAGCATGCCGGCAAGACGACGATGGTCAGTGTCATGGCGTTCCCGACTCAGGAAATCCGGGACACCGTCGTCGCCACCGGGATGTCCGACGGTGCGGGCGAGAGCTACGACGTGCTCGAGAAGCTGCTCGCGAATCTGTAGTACCGTGGGCCGGTGCGACTCGGGGACTACGAGCTAGGCGAGACCCTCGGTGGCTGGCGAAGGTCTACAAGGCGCGGCACGTGGTGCTCGACACGATGCACGCGGTGAAGGTTCTCGACGCCAAGTTTCGTGACAACGAGAACGTCCGCACGCGATTCGTCGACGAAGCACGCGTCCGCTTGTCTCGATGATGAGCCGGGTCGATGAGCTCAAGCTGCCTGCCGCGCCGAACGCAACCTAGATCAGGGCTCGCCGATGCCGCCCTGGGTCGACGGCTCGAGGGCCGGCGGCGGAGGAACTCCGTCGTTGCCGCCCGGCGTGCCTTCGTCGCCCGGGCTGTTCGTGCACTGCACATCGTCGACGCAATCGCCGTGCTGTGACGAGCACTCCATGCGGCCCGTCTGCATGTAGACCGGGACGATCTCCTTCTCGGCCGTGGTCGGCAGTGTCTTGCAGCAGCACTGCTGCGGGACGTCGCTCTCGACGATCGAGCTTTCCTTCTTACCGGTGGAGCTACCGCACGCGATGGCAAAAGCGGTGAGAGCAAAGAGAATGCGCATGCCCGTGGCGTAACACGAGCGCTATACGGCGCGCCATGAGGCGGTGAGCACGCCGACAATCGCGCCAAACCAGATGGTTCCGGCGGCGATCACGCCCAGGGTCAGCACGACCGACCCGATCGCGGTCCCGTCGCGCTTGGGGTCCCACAGCCGCAGCAGCACCAGCAGGGCGATCGAGACCACGATCCCGAGGGAGATCCAGTGCTCCTTGATGTCGAACCAGCGCGCAGCGGACGCGGCGCGACGGATGATCTCGGTGGTCGCCGGTGTCGCGATCGGCTCGGCCCCCTCGCGCGTTGTCACTCGCTCGAGCTCGCGCTCGCGTATGGCCTGGTCGGCGGTGATCGCCGCGGCGTTCTCGAGGTAGGCCGAGCGCACCTCGACCTTGTAGGTCGGGTACATCGCGTTGCCGGCGATGAACGCGCCGAGCTGCAGCAGCAAGACGATCCACGCGAACCGCACCACCGCACGCCGGCGGCCGTGCTGCCCGCGGATGTAGCGGCGCAGCCAGATCACCAGGTGCGTCGCGGCGCCGACCGCCCCGACGCCGAGCGCGGTGTGGAGCACCAGCACCCAGCGGGCTGCAGCTTCGGTCAGCACCGCAAGACAATACCCGAAAAGCACAAGAGGCCCGTACGGGGCCTCTTGCTCCTGGGAGGGTCAAGCTAAGGACTAAGCGGAAACGAGTTACCCGTGCGTCGGATTGTGGCGGCGGATGAACGTCGGGACATCGAGCTCGTTCTCGGTGTCGATCTCGCCGGCGAGCACGGCCTTCATGCTCGGGCGGGACTGCGCGCGCTTGCGGTCGGGCTGCACGAGCACCTGGCCCTCGGGCATCGCCGGACCGCTGCCGCTGGCGAGCTTCTGGCTGGGCTCACCCGCCGGATACGGCGCAGAGAGCTCGTCGAACGTGGCGTCGAGCTCCGGGGTCGCCCACTCGATCTGGACGTCCGGCTCCTCGACAACCATCGCCTGCATCTTCATCGACTGATGCGCGGGCGGCTGGGTCATCGCCGGAGCGCGGGGCGGGATCGCGGGCGGATAGTCGCGCGTGATCTGCGTCGGATACTCGCGGGTGATCTGCGACGACACGTCGTACGGCAGCGCGATCTGCGACTTGCTCTTCATGCCGTGCGGCGGCTGGGTCGCGGCGGGCATGCGGGTCGGCTCGGCGACTCCCTGGCGCAGGCCGTGGTCGAAGCCGGTCGCGATCACGGTGATGCGGACCTCGTCGCTGAGGTTCGGATCGATGACCGAGCCGAAGATGATGTTCGCGTCCTCGTGGGCCGCCTGCTGGATCAGCGACGACGCCTCGTTGACCTCGTGCAGCGTCAGGTCGGGACCGCCGGTGATGTTGATCAGGATGCCCGTGGCGCCCTCGATCGAGACATCTTCGAGCAGCGGCGAGCTGATGGCCATCTCGGCCGCCTCGCCTGCGCGCTTCTTGCCCGAGCCGATGCCCGTGCCCATGAGCGCGCGGCCCATGCCTGCCATGATCGTGCGCACGTCGGCGAAGTCGACGTTGATGAGGCCGGGGACCGTCATGAGGTCCGAGATGCCCTGGACTGCATTGAGCAGCACCGAGTCGGCCTTGCGGAACGCCTCGACCATCGACGTGCTCTGACCGACGAGGGCCAGCAGGCGATTGTTCGGGATGACGATCAGCGTGTCGACCGCAGCGCCGAGGCGCTCGATGCCCTCGACCGCCTGCTTCGCGCGCTTCTTGCCTTCAAAGCCAAACGGCTTGGTGACGACACCGACCGTCAGCGCGCCGCAGTCGCGGGCGATCTGAGCGATCACGGGGGCCGCGCCGGTGCCGGTGCCACCGCCCATGCCCGCCGTCACGAACACCATGTCGGCGCCCGAGATGAGGTCGGCGATGGACTGCATGCTCTCCTCGGCGGAGCGACGGCCCACGTCGGGATTCGCTCCCGCGCCAAGACCCTTGGTCAGCGCGTTGCCGAGCTGGATCTTGTGGGGCGCCATGTTGGCCTCGAGGGCCTGCATGTCGGTGTTTGCGACCACGAACTCGACGCCGTCGAGGTTGCCGCTGATCATCGTGTTGACAGCGTTACCGCCGCCGCCACCTACACCGATGACCAAAATCTTTGCGTGACTGACGTCTTCGAATTCGATGAGTGCCATGGCTAGAAATTCCCCCTGGTCACCCCATATGGAAGTGATGGATCATCAGGGGCAACTTTTTGATCGTTCTGTGGGAAAGACGAGATCCGGAATGAAGAAACTCGCAGCGCTCATGCTGTTCGCAGCCTGCGACGACGAATCCGCGAGGCCGGCCCCCGGCAGCGGCCCGCAGATCGCCGGGTGTCCGATCCTTCCCGAAACCCATATCTTCAACACGCCGATCAACCAGCTGCCGGTTCACCCGAGCTCGGACGCGTTCATCGCGGCGATCGGCTCGACCCGGCGCGTGCACCTCGACCTCGGTGCCCAGCTCGACCAGACGCAGGATAATTTCTACGGCCTGCCGTACAACGTCGTGGCCGGCAACAGCCTCACCTGGCCGCAGGTCGCCTTCACGTCGCCGGACAGCTCGCTCAGCTGGAACCCGCTCCCGGAGGCCGACTGCGGCAACGCGAGCAAGACGCTGGTGCGCCCGTGCACGAGCGGTACGCCGCACCTGCCGATTCCCGCGCAGCCGCTGGTCGAGGGCGGCATCAGCACCGATGCCGGTCACCAACCGAACGCCGATCACCACATCATCGTGCTCGACCGCGACACCTGCCGGCTGTGGGAGACGTATCACTCGTACAAGCCGGGGAGCACCTGGGAGATCTTCGGCGCCGCATCGTTCGATCTGACCTCGAACGAGCTGCGTCCCGAGATGTGGACCAGCGCTGACGCCGCGGGCTTTCCGATCTTGCCGCTGCTGCTGCGCGGCGACGAGGCCGACGACGAAGCGATCAAGCACGCGCTGCGCTTCACCCTGCCCAACATCCGCGGCTCGTACACGTGGCCTGCGACGCACCAGGCGAGCACCAAGACCGCGACGAACCTCCCCGAGTACGGCCAGCTGTTCCGCCTCAAGGCGAGCTACGTGATCCCGAGTGACGTCACCAAGGAGGCCAAGGCGATCCTGACGGCAATGCAGACCTACGGCATGTACGTCGCCGACGGTGGGTCCGCGCTCTTCGTGCAGGGCGAGCCGAGTGCCGAGTGGGACAGCGACACGATCTTCGACGTCCAGCAGGTCACCGCGGCCGAGTTCGAAGCGGTCGACCTGTCGCCGATCAAGGCGCTGCCCGGCTGGTCAGCCACCTCGGGCAACGTCCCGTACTGATCAAAAAGCCTCAGAACATTTCGGCGAGACGGCCCCAGGCGCGCTTGAACAGCGAGGGCTGATCCTTGTCGCGCGAGGGCAGCTGGATGGCGCGACCCTGATCGGCGCCGAACATCACGAGCCCAACGCCGGTGGCGTAGCTCGGCGAGCGCACCACATCGACGAGGCCACCGATCTTCGTCGGCGCGCCACGACGGCACGGGATGCCCAGGACCTGCTCGGCGACGTCGGCGACGCCGTCCATGGCCGTTGCACCACCGGTGATCACGGCACCCGCGGCGAGGCCGTCGAAGTAGCCGGAGCGCATGAGCTCCTTCTTGACGTGCTCGAAGATCTCCTCGACGCGGGGCTCGATCACCTCGACGAGCTTGGCCCGCTGCATCGAGCGGGGACCGCGGCCACCGACGGACGGGACCTCCATCGTGTCGCTGTCGTCGATCGCGGCGCGCCAGGCGGAACCGTACTTGCGCTTGATCTTCTCGGCTGCATCGACCGGCGTGCGAAGCACCGCTGCGATGTCGCACGTGATGTGGTGGCCGCCGAGGGGCAGCACCGACGTGTGAACGATCGCGCCGTCGGAGTAGACCATCACGTCGCAGGTGCCGCCGCCGATGTCGATCAGCGCGACGCCGAGCTCCTTCTCGTCGTCCTCGAGCACCGAGTGCGCGGACGCGAGCGAGCCGAGCACGATGTCGCTGACCTGCAGGTTGCAGCGGTTCGCGCACTTGATGACGTTCTGCGCGGTCGCGAGCGCGGCGGTCACCATGTGGACGCGCGCCTCGAGGCGGACGCCCGCCATACCGAGCGGATCGCGGATGCCATCCTGATCGTCGACGACGTACTGCTGCGGGAGGACGTGGAGCACCTCGCGGTCCATCGGGATCGCGACGGCCTTCGCCTGCTCGATCACGCGCGCGATATCGGCTTCGCGGACTTCCTTGTCCTTGACCGCGATGATGCCGTGCGAGTTGAGACCCTTCACATGCGCGCCCGAGATCGCGGCGTACACCGAGGAGATCTCGCAGCCCGCCATGTTCTCGGCCTCGTCGACCGCCTGCTGGATCGACGACGTGGTCGCGTCGATGTTGACCACGCAGCCACGACGAACGCCGCCGCTCTTGGTGGGCGACGTGCCGATGCCGATGATGTCGACACCGTCCTCGGTGACCTCGCCGACAATGCAGGCGACCTTGGTAGTTCCGATATCGAGACCGACGATGATCTCGTTGCTCTTGGGCTTTGCCATGGTGGGCTTACGAATCCTTCGCTAAAGCGACAGTGACGTGGTCGGGGCGGGCATCGAGGTGGATGGCGCGGGCGCGCGTGCGCTCGCTGGGCGAGAGCTCGGCCCACGTGGCGTCGAAGGTCTGCATGCGCAGACCGAGGCCGTCGTCGGTGCCGGTGCCCGGCGTGCCGAGCTGGATGGCGATCGCCTTCTCGTAGGTCACGAGGGTGAGCGCACCGTGGGTGTCGTAGTGGACCTCGCCGATCGACGGACGCTCGGGCTCGCTGCGCCAGCGAACGAGGGTCGCGAGTGCGTGGCGGACCTTGGCGGCGGTGCCGGTCGGGTCGGCGGCGTAGGCGGCGCGGTCGAGGCCGGTGATGATCGGCAGGCCGGCGCCATCCTCGGCAGCGAGCTCGGCACGCTTGAACGGGTGGCCCTCGGCGTCGGCGAGATAGAGCCCGCCCAGCTGAACGATGGCGGCCGGCACGTGCTCGCGGATCTCGACGACGAGGGTGTGCGGCAGCTCGCGGTGTGCGTTGGCGCTGGCGACCCATGGGTTCGTGCGCAGCTCGGTGACGACCTCGTCGAGGCTGGTCTCGAACAGGTTGTCGCCGATGCGCGCCGGCAGCGACGCGACGACCGCATCGGCGTTGAGAACCGTGTTGCCCTTGATCTCGACGGTCGTGATCGCGAAACGGGGCGAGGTCGTGACGAAGCGATAGCCTGCGAAGGCGGTTCCGCCCACGGCGACGAGCACGCCGGCACCGATCAGCGCGGGGACCGAGCGGCGCAGCGCGCGGCCGCAGGCATCGGCGATCGCCGGCGGCTTGGGCAGGCGGGTCCAGACCGAGCCCTTGTGCTTCTTGTTCGGGCGCGCCTTGACCGTCAGTCGAGAGGCGGTGGGCGGACGGGATTGCTGCTTGCCTCCCGGCCCCCGACGAGATCGATCCATGCTTGGCAAATACTCATGGCGCGAGACCCCGGGCAATTTTTCGGCGATCCGTCCGGATCACTTTCGAGTGTGCGCACTTGCGCCTACTCGAAGCTCATTCGATCTCGTCGTCGTCCGTGATCTTCACGAAGTCGTCGTCATCCGATTTCGAAGCCGCTTCGGACGTCTCCTCATCGGATCGCGAACGGTCGGCCGCGGCGCTCTTTTTCTTGGTCGAGACCTTCTTCTTCGTGGTCTTGGCCTTCTTGGCCTTGGCCGGCTTCTTCTCGGCAGCCTCGGACTTCTTGCCCTTGGGCTTGAAGACCTGCGCATCGGCGGTCGACACGAGGCCAAACAGAACCCCGATCACGAGGAAGTTCGCGAGCAACCGCATGGCCTTATGGTGCCACAGCGGCAGGCCTGATCCAGGGATTACTTGGAGCCAGGACAGGGCGGCCGCTCGACCACCTCGAGCCGGGACAGCATCAGCTCCCCACCGGCGCCAGGCTTGAAACCGAATCGGAATTCTCGATCGTCGGACCTGCAGACGGTGCCGTCGCACTGGGCGAACGCCTTCACCATGTCCTCGATCTCGGGGAGCACCATCTCGTTGCGTGGGACGCGGGTCAGCGACCGCTCGGTATGCGGGTCGCCATCGCCATCGGTGTCGCGATCGCTGTACGGGTCGTACGAGATCCGGACCAGGTCGATGCCCTTGGGCGGGACGTACTGCAGCAGGTACGACGGCTCGTCCTCGCGCAGGAGGAGCTCGTAGCTCGCGAGCACGCACATCGCGCGCATCATCGGCGGCGCCGTGCGAGCCCGCGGGCGCGACGGTCCGTACTTGAGCTCGCCGCGCATCGCGAGCATCCGGCGCGCGGTGGCGGCGACCTGACAGTCGGGCGCCTTCGTCGCGGCGACCAGCGCGGTCTGCACGTCGCGCGGGTTTGTCTTGGTCTCGAGCGTGTTGATCACCTCGATCATCGCGGCCGCACGTGCGCTCGGTGCGAGCTGGTCGTCGCTGATCGCGGCGAGGAACACCGCGCGATGCGTGACGGCCGACAACGCCTCGAGTGCCCCGTCGATGTGATGCTTGCGCACGGCAAGGGCGAGATGCGCGTCGTCGAAGTCGGACAGCTTGCCGTTGACGAGCTCGCGATGACCGGCGTGCAGTGCGATGCCGCGCAGCTCGAGGCGGCGATCCGGATCGCTCGCCGGAAACGCATCGAGCACCGACGCGACGAGCTGTGACTCCGGTGCTGGAATCGCGGCGATCGTACGCATCGCATCGTACGCGGCGACCAGGTCGTTGTCGTCGATCGCTTCGATCGCCCACAGCGCGATCATGCGGCGCAGGCATGGATCGTCGAGCGTAGCCTGCGGCAGCGGTGGCTCGATATCGGACGCGACGCGCGCCGGGCAATCGCGCTTGGGTTGCGGCGGCACGCATGTGAAGTTGCCGCTGCGCAAGAACGCCAGCGCGAGCTGCGAGGGGATCGGCGAGTCCTCCGGAATCTCGTCGAGCTTGGCCTCGAAATCCTCACCCGTCGGGGCGATCTGCTTCCACAACGCGAGCGCGTCGGCTTCCGACGACAGCACGGTAGTTTTCCAGTCAATCGAGAGCAGCTTCGTCGGTGGCGGCGTGTCGAGCTCCGCGAGCTTGCCACTCGGTTCGTCCGGAACGAGCGGCTTGGTCACGACGGGGCGAGATGCCTCGCGGGGCGTTCCGCCACACGAGGCCAACGCGACAATCGTGGTCGCGATCGTGAATCGAGATCTCCACATCACGTCTATCGGACCCGCGTAGGCACGCTGGGTTTCAGTATAGTGCCCGCGTTTTTAGAGGAGGAGCACAACATGAAAACGTTTTCGATCTCGATGATCTCGTTGATTGCGATGACTGGCCTGGCGTTCGCGCAGGCGAAGACCACGACCACGACCAGCACGGGTTCTGCGGCTGCAGGTGTGAAGGTCGACGCCAAGGCTGGCGGCGCGGCCGCTGGCGCCAAGGTCGATGCGAAGGGGGGCGCTGCGCTTCCCGTCGCCCCGCCGGCACCGCCGGCACCGCCGAAGCCGCCCGCGGAGATCGCTGCGGCGCTCAAGGCGATGGGCCGCACGAAGACCTGTGTGGGTCAGGGCATGGGCCCCGACATGCAGATGGTCGCGTTCAAGGGCACCGTCTCGCAGAAGGCGGACCTCGATGGCTGGTTCATTCGCCAGAACATCGTCATGAACATGGGTAAGGGGAAGACCGCCTCGAAGATGAAGATGGAGATGCTCTCCACCTGGGACGCCAAGATCGGTAAGTGGCGCGTTGTCGGCGTCTCGAACGACGGCGGCACCACCGTGGGCACGGCCGACATGAAGGATGGCAAGTACGAGATGGTTGCCGAGATGACCAGCGGCATGGGCACGGCGTCGTTCAAGGACCACGGCGACATGACCGACCCGAAGAACATCAAGTTCTGGGGCGAGATGTCGATGGACAAGGGCAAGACCTGGATCAAGGTCTACGAGCAGACCTGCAAGTGATCTGATAGCGCGTCGGCGCTATCTTGCGGACGCGAGGATCTGCTCGCACAGCGTCGCGTAGTCCATCCCGACGGACTTCGCGATCTTCGGCAGCAGGCTCGTCGCGGTCATGCCGGGCAGCGTGTTGACCTCGAGCACGTACGCTTCGCCGGCAGGCGTGATGCGCAGATCCGGGCGCGCGTGACCGCTGCAACCGAGCGCGTGATACGCCGCGAGCGCGAGCTTCTCGGCGTGGCTGAGCACGCTGTCGGAGAGCTCGGGCGGGATCAGGTACTTCGTGTCGGTGCGCTTGTACTTCGCTTCGTAGTCGTAAAACCTCGTCGTGGGACGAACCTCGACGGAGCCGAGCGCACGGCCATCGAGGATGCCGACGAACACCTCGGTGCCGGCGATGTACTCCTCGACGATCACCGGACCGTGATGGTTACGTGCGAGGGCGATCGCATCGGCGATCTGTCCGCTGTCCTCGACGACGCTGACGCCGACCGAGCTGCCCTCGTTCGCGGGCTTGATCACGAGGGGAAGCGGGAAGTCGGCCAGTGCGTCGGCGCTCTCGTTGTCCGCGAGTACGCGCCACTTCGGCGTCGGCACGCCCTTGCTCTCGAAGATGCGCTTGGACATGACCTTGTCCATCGCGAGTGCGCTCGCGAGGATGCCCGAGCCCGTGCACGGGATCCGCAGGCAAAAGCACAGCCCCTGCACCGCGCCGTCCTCGCCCCACGTGCCGTGCAATGCATTCCAGACCAGTTGCGCTCCGGCATCGGCGAGCAGCTGCGGCAGCTCGGGGCCGCCATCTTTCCAGTCGATACCGACGGCATCCCAGCCCTTGTCGAGCAGTGCCTTCAGCACACCTGCGCCCGTGTTGAGCGAGACCTCGCGCTCGGCGGACAGCCCGCCCATCACGACCGCGACACGTTTCCCTGCGAACGGATGGCTCATACGATCACCGGCTCTGGATGGATCTCGACGCCCAGCTTGTCACGTACACCGTCCTGAATGACGCGCGCGAGGGCCAATAGCTCGGAGGCAGACGCGCCGCCGCGGTTGACGAGTGCGAGTGCGTGCTTGCTCGAGATCCCGACGTTGCCGTGCTGGGTTCCTTTCACGAAGCCCGCGCGCTCGATCAGCCAGCCGGCGCTGAGCTTCGTCATGCCGTTGGGTGCGGGCCAGCGTGGGATCTGTGTGCCGGCGGGGAGGCTGGCTTCGAGTGCGGTGATCGTCGCCGCGTCGACGATGGGATTCATGAAGAACGATCCGGCGCTGCGCGAATCGGGATCCGCAGCGTCGACGACCATGCCCTTGCCGCGGCGCAGGTCGATCACGCGCTCGCGGACCGCGCGCAGCGGCGCGGTGGCACCGGTCTCGACACCGAGACTCTTCGCGAGCTCGTCGTACATGATCGGCCTGCTCTCGCCGCTGCGCAGCAACCGGAACGAGACGTTGACAATGATCCAGCGCTCGCTGCCCTTGAACATGCTCGTGCGGTACGCGAAGCCGCAGTTGACGGGCATGAATTCGACGACCTGCCCGGTCGTACGGTCGAGCGCATCGACGCAAACGATCGTGTCGGCGACCTCCTGGCCATAGGCGCCGACGTTCTGCATCGGCGTCGCGCCGACGAGTCCGGGGATCCCCGACAGACACTCCATCCCGGCGAGCTCGCGCCCGACGACCTGGGCGACCAGCTCGTCCCACACGACACCGGCGCCGGCGTGGACGAGCACGCCACCGCCATCGTCCTCGAACATCATGCCGGTGATCGCCATCTGGATCACGAGGCCAGGCCAGCCCTCGTCGTTGATCACGAGGTTCGAACCGCCGCCGATGACGAGCACGAGCTCGTTCGCACGCTCGGCCTCGGCGAGTGCCTGGCGCAGCTCCGCGACGTTCGTGACGCGCACGAACCGGCGTGCCGGCCCACCAAGGCCCAGCGTCGTGAGCGGGCCGAGCGGCACGTCGCGCTCGATGGTGAGAGGCATCGAGCTTAACGCGCGACCGTCGCGCTCGATTCCTGAACGCGGACGAGGTTCTTGCGCGTCGCGGGGCCGAGGCGCTTCTCGAGCAGCTCGATCACCTCGTTGCACACGAGCTGGATGTTGCCGGCGCCGAGCGTGATCACGAGGTCGGTCGGCTTCGCCTGCTCGTCGAGCCAGCGCGCCAGGTCCTCGCGCTTTGCGATGTACGTGATGTCCTTGTGGCCCGCCTCGCGCGCCAGCCGCACGAGACCCTCACTCGAGATGCCTTCGATCGGCTTCTCACCGGCTGCGAAGATGTCGCAGATGACGACCTTGTCGGCATCGTGGAACGCCTTGGGGAACTCGGCCCACTGATCGCGCGTGCGCGTGAAGCGGTGCGGCTGAAACGCGGCGATCACGCGGCGCCCGCCGAACGAGCTCTTCGCGCCCGACAGCGTGGCGCGGACCTCGGACGGGTGATGACCGAAATCGTCGACGACGGTAACGCCACCGACCTCGCCACGCACCGTGAACCGGCGGGCGACGCCCTCGAACTGACCGAGCGCCTTCGCGTAGGTCTCGAACGGGATGCCGAGGAAGTCGGAGACTGCGAGCACGCCGAGTGCGTTGAGCACGTTGTGCTGGCCGGGCATCGGCAGCACGACCTCGCCGAGCTCGTCGGCCTTGCGCCACGCGACGAACCGCGTGGTCAGCCCGTCGGGGCGGATGTTGCGCGCGCGATACGTGGCCTGCGACGAGATGCCGAACGTGGTGAACCGCTTGGTCAGGTTCGGCAGGATGTCCTGCACGCCCTCGTTGTCCATGCACAGCGCGCTCATGCCGAAGAACGGCACGCGATTGCAGAAGTCGGTGAACGCCTTCTTCACGTTCTCGTAGGTGCCGTAGTGATCGAGGTGCTCGGCGTCGACGTTGGTGACGATGGCCGTGGTTGGCGTGAGCGTGAGGAACGAGCCGTCGCTCTCGTCGGCCTCGGCGACGAGGTAGTCGCTCTTGCCCCAGCGCGCGTTCGCGAGGCCGAGCGAGTTCACGCGGCCACCGATCACGGCGGTCGGATCGAAGCCGGCCGCCATGAGCACCGTGTGCATCATCGTGGTCGACGTGGTCTTGCCGTGCGCACCGGCGACCGCGATGCCGTACTTCATCCGCATCAGCTCGTTGAGCATCTCGGCGCGCGGGATGATCGGAATCTGGCGTGCGCGAGCGGCCTCGACCTCGGGGTTGTAGCCCTTGATCGCGCTCGACACGACGACCACGTCGGACTCGCCGAGGTTGTCGGCGAAGTGGCCTTGCTTGACGGTGCAGCCGATCGCGCTGAGGTGGCGCGTGATCTCGGTGTCGTTCATGTCGCTGCCCGACACGCGATAGCCCATGTTCGCGAGCACCTCGGCGATGCCGCACATGCCCATGCCGCCGATGCCGACGAAGTGAATCTTGGTGTCTTGCTTGCGGAACATCTGGGACCTTCGTGGATCAACGCCTCGGGGCGCGATTGCGTTCCCGTTGATACCAGATCCCGTCGGAGATCAGTAGGTTAAGAAAAAATCCCATCCATCGTCAGCGGGCACCCTTCGGTGGAGGCGTGATCGTCGTCGTCGCGCCGGAATCGCTACTCGCGCCGGTCAGCGTCCACACGCCCGGCTTGCCATCGCAGTCCAGGTCGCCAATCGCGGTGGCTTTGAACGTCTTGCCGTCGCTCTCGTACGTGTACTGGTATTGCGAGTCCTCGTTGACCACGAGCTCGATGTCTCCCCAGATCGGATCGTTCATCCACAGATCCGTATCGACACGACACGCCGTCGGGCACCCGCACTTCGCGGCGGGCGTTGGCCCGGCCTTGCCGATCGTGAACTGCGCGGTGGCCTGGAACATCGTCGTGGCATTCTTCGCGAGTCGACTGAGATAGCGCTCCGCCTCTGGACGGGTGTCCTTCGGCTGGCCGTCGCCCACATCCTCGTCCAAGCACGTGCGAACTGCAGGCTGATCCTTCGCCGCGAGCACGCAGGCCATCAACTTGGAGCTCCTCTGTTTCGTCCCGGGATCACGACAGTGCTCGACGAGGAACTTGATCTCCTCGTCGGTCGCGTTCCTGCCTTGCTGCTGCATCATCTCGTCGACGATGAATCGAACCTTCGCGACGTACTGCTCGCAGTCGTCGCCGGAGCTGGCGGCAGTGGTCGCAGGCTCGTTGGTGGTCGCAGGTTTTGACGAGCCGCATCCGGCGAGAGCAAGGATCACGAGCGCGACACGCATGCAGTCGCTACCCACCGGCGGCTTCTCCTGAGCTCTCGACCTTCGGCGCCTCCTCCGTGGCGGCCTCGTCGATATCCGGCGCGAGGTCCTTCATCCAGCACGCGCGGATCGTCGGCTGATCGGGTGCGGCATCGACGCACGCGATGATCGTGTCAGCCCTCCCTCTGTTGTCAGGATCGTTGCACGCCTCGATCATGTCCTCGAGGTTTTCGCTACTCGCCTTCTCGCCGATGTACTTCACGGCGATGTCGTCGATCACGAGCCGTGACTTCGAGATCAGCTGCTCGCACGATCTTGCCAGCGGTGCCTTCTTGACCGCCGACGACGACGACCCGCAGGCCATGAGAGCGGTAAACGCGAGAGCACGCATTCACGGAGCGTACTACTTGCCGCGGTGCACGACGGACATCTTCGAGGTCTTCGAGAGCCGGCCGCCCGCATCGACCCAGGCGAGCACGATCTTGTCGCCGACCTTGCTCATGATCTCGCCGGGGACGCCCGGATCGCACCGACCACTCGAGCCTGCGACCTGGGCGGTCGTCGCAGCTGCTTCGACGCGCGTCCACGAGCGCGCGACGTTGCCCTTCTTCGTCACGGAGAACAGCACGATCGCCACGGCGCCGGCCGGCACGGCGGACTTGAACGTCGCGTCGATCTGGTAGCGGAAGCCGCCGTAGCGCTCGGAGACCTTGTTCAGGACGACCTTCTTCGGATCGGGAGCCGCAAGCAACGCGACCTTGTCGCTCGTGATCGCGACCTTGCCACGCTGGGTGTTCGCATCCATCAGTCCCAGTGCGCCAGTGACGCCGACGGGCGGACGGTAGACGACGAGGCCGGGCGCGAGCGTGACGAGTACCGGCTCGTAGTGCTTGGTGCCGTCGGTGAAGCGCCAGGTCGGGTTGACCGCGTTGTCGGCGCCGCCGGTGAGCCGCTCCCAGTCGTTGACCGTACCGACGAGCACGCCGCCATCCGCGTCGGTCGTGGTGCCGGCGGGCGTGATCACCGCCGAGCCGACCGACGGCATCGCGCACTTCGCGCTCGCCACCTCGCCGGTCGCCAGCAGTCCCAACACGATCACCCAGGTTGCGCGCATCACTTGCCCTTCTTGACGGTGACCGGCTTGGAGAAATTCGACAGCCTTCCGTGGGAATCGACCCACGCGAGCACGACCTTGTCGCCAGCCTTGCTGACGATCTCTCCCGGCACGCCCGGGTTACAGCGTCCGCTCGAGCCCGCGACCGGGCCGGTCAGGGAGCCTGCCGAGATTTGCATCCACGAGCGCGCGACGTTGCCCTTCTTGGTCACGCCATAGACGACCACCGCGACGGTGCCTTCCGGCGCAGCGGACTTGAACGTCGCGTCGACCTTGAGGACCGAGCCGCCCCAGCGCATCGGGATCGTGTTCACCACGAGCTGCGCCGGTTCAGGTGCGGCGAGCGTCGTGACCGTGTCGCCGGTCAGTGTGATCGTCGCGCGCGTGGCCCTGCCGTCGACGAGCGTGAGTGCGCCGGCGGCGCCTGCGGGCGGGCGATACGCGACCAGGCCCGGGGCGAGGAGCACGAGCGTTGGCTCGTGGAGCTTCGTTCCGTCGCTGAACCGCCAGCTCGGGTTCTTCGCGTTCGCGGCCCCGAACGCGGTGCCCTCGAAGGACACGCTGGCCATCACGAGCACGCCACCGTCGGCCGCGAGCTTGGCGCCGTCGATGGTGAGCACCGCCGAGCCGACCCAGGGCGCCGCACAGATGGCACTCGCAACATCGGGCGCCACGAGGATCGCCATCACCGCCAGGGCTGCGCGCATCCCCAAGCGTAACCTATCGGCGCTGCGCTGCCGCCCAGTCGATCACGGTCGCCGCAGCCGTCGGCCTCGCGAGCGACTTCATCGCAGTGCCCATCTCGTGGCGGCGGGCAGCGTCGGTGAGGAGCGGGCGGAGCGCGTCGGCGAGCTTGTCGGCCGTGAGGTCCGCTTGCCGGAACATCAGCGCGGCACCCTTGTCTGCCATCTCGCGCGCGTTGAGCTCCTGATGATTGTCGGCGGCGAACGGGTACGGGATGAAGATGGCGGGCTTGCCGGCGATCGCGAGCTCGGCAACGGTCGTCGCGCCGGCGCGGCCGATGATCAGGTCGGCTTGCTGGTACGCCGCGGCCATATCCTTGATGAAGGCACGCGTGTCGGCGGTGATACCGGCGGCGGTGTACTTCGCGGCGGTGGGCTCGAGATCCTTGTCGCCGGTCTGATGCACGATCGCGATGTCGATTGTCTTCGCGAGCGTCGTGAGTGCCTCGACGGCGAGTGCGTTGACCGCGACGGCCCCCTGCGAGCCACCGACGACGAGCACGTGAACCTTGCTGTCGGTCGTCACGCCTGCGGTGAGCAGCTTCTGCACGAGATCGCGGCGCACCGGGTTACCGCTCATCACGATCTTCTTGCCGTTGAAGAAGCGTTTGCTCTCGTCGAACGACAGGAACACGCTGCGCACGAGCTTGCCGAGCATCTTGTTCGTGAGGCCCGGGATCGAGTTCTGCTCGCAGATCGCCGTCGGGATTCCGGCCAGCTTCGCGGCGAGCACCACCGGGCCCGAGGCGTAGCCGCCGACGCCGATCACCGCGTCGGGCGAAAACGCCTTCACGATCCGGCGCGCCTGCCACATCGCCTTCGGCAGGCGGAACATACCCTTCATCGCGCCCGCAGCGCCGACCGTCTTGAGGCCGGAGACTTCGATCAGCTCGAGGTCCCAGCCGAGGTCGGGCAATACGCGCGCTTCGATCCCACGCGCGGTGCCGACGAACTTGATCACCGCGTCGGGCTCGCGAGCCCGCAGCTCCTCGGCGAGTGCAACGCCAGGGAACAGGTGGCCACCGGTGCCACCGCCAGCGATGAGGAGGCGCGTCATGCTGCGGCGGTCATAACGCGTACGCGGACGCGTTTCTTTCGTGCGGCGGCTTCGCGCTTGTCGGCCTCGCGCACGGCCTTGCGCTCGGGGCGACGACCGACGTTGAGCACGAGCCCGACGAGGAACATCGTGATCACGAGCGAGCTACCACCGTAGCTCACGAGCGGCAACGTGATGCCCTTGTTCGGCACGATGCCGAGCACGACGCCGACGTTGAACAGCACCTGCACGCCGAACAGCAGCGTGATGCCGAACGCGAGGTAGCCGCCGAACACGTCGCGCGCACCGAGCGCCGCGCGGATGCCGCGCCACATCAAGATCGCGAACAGCACGAGCACGAACGCGATGCCGATCCACCCCATCTCCTCGCCGATCGGCGCCAGGATGAAGTCGTTCTGCGCCTCGGGCATGTAGCCAAGCGTCTGGTGTCCGTTGCCGAGGCCGGTGCCGGTGAGCCCGCCCGAACCGATCGCGAGACGCGCTTGCAGGAACTGATACGCCTCGGTGCTCGCGTAGGCCTCGGGGTTGAAGTACGCGAGGAAGCGCTGCATGCGCCACGGCGTGCCGACGACGAGGTGATACGCGATCGGCATGCCGCCGAGCACCGCGAGGAGGATGTACGAGACGCGCGTGCCCGCCATGAACAGCATGCCGAGCGTCGTCGCGCCGATCACGATCGAGCTGCCGAGGTCGGGCTGCGCGAGGAGCAGCACCATCATCACGCCCATGACGATCAGGTGCGGCACGAAGCCGATCGTGAATGTCTTGACGTGATCGGCCTTGCGACCGAGCGAGTACGCCAGATACGTGACGAGCGCGAGCTTGGCGACCTCGACAGGCTGGAACGTGAGCGGACCGAGCGGGATCCACCGCTTCGCGCCATTGAGCGCGGGCATCCCGAGCACCACGACGAGCAGCGCGATCGATCCGAGCAGGAGCGGATAGGTCCACGCGCGCAGCCTGCGGTAATCGAGTCGCGCGCCGTACCACATGGCGACCGCGCCCATGCCGACGTAGAGCAGCTGGCGCTGCAGGAAGTGCGACGAGCTGTGAATCGAGCGCATCTGCGGACCGACCGTGCTGCTGGTGACCGCTTCACCGGCGGTCGCCGAGTAGATCTCGATCGTACCGATGCCGAGCAGGCCGAGCACGGCGGCGAGGAGGAACAGATCGTAGGGACGCTCGGGCAGCGTCACGCTCGGATGCTGGACGCTGATCAGCGCGGCACTCGCGGGCAGCGCAGGATCCGAGTCGCGGCGCGCGCGAATGCGGTCGCCGAGGCGCTCGCGGAGCTTCTTCGCCCGGCGAGCCAGTTGGTTGATCACGCGAGGCAGCACAGCCACAGGGGCCATCCTCGGGCTGCGATCCCAACTGCGCCAGTTTTCAGCGAAATGTGGGTGCAACCATGACCCTGCTCGGCCTGTCTTCCCTTCGATGATGCCGCGGCTCGTCACCCTCCTGTGTTTGATCGTCCCGGCCCACGCGGCTGCCACACCGCCCGCGCCCGTCGACGAACGGGGCTTTCCGACCCCGCCGAGCGATGATCCCAAGCAGTACCGCGCATGGCGCAACCGGCTGCCAAAGGCGATGCAGAACCGCATCGCGACGCACTGTCGGGAGGCAGGTGGCGATTATCAGCAGATCTGCAATGGCATCGGCCCACTCGCGATCCCGGCGCCGCCGTCGCTGGACCCGGACGAGCGCGCCGAGTGGCTGAGCTCGCTGGGCGCGCCGCAACGGCACTACATCGCCGAGTACTGCCACGACGCGAATCATGGTTTCTCGCAGCTGTGTGGCGGCACGCCAGTCGTCCTCACATTTGGCAGCGAACGTGTGCAGCTCTCGGCGGGCACGAAGACCAACGGCCCGACGGTGCAGACCCCATGGCTCGCGCGCGATCTGGATGGCGACGGCGTGATCACCGCCGACGAGCTGTACAGCTCGGCCGCCGGCAAGCTCGCGCGCCCTGGCTTCGCGGCCCTCGCGGCGCTCGATGCCAATCGGGATGGCCAGCTCGACGCAGCCGATCCGCTGTTCGATTCACTGCTAGTGTGGTCTGGCAAGGACGGCACGCCCGACGAGCGGTCGCCGGGGACGAAGATCCTCGAGTCGCTCTCGCTCGGCGTGGAGCGACTCGAGCGGCTACATTAGCGGCGGTACCAGGTCTCGCTATCGATCTTCGCGCGCCGCTCGCAGGCGTCGTCGACCTTCGTGAACCGGATCCCGATCTTCGAGACCACGACCTTGTACGTGCCCTCGACGCCCTTCTCGCACATCTCGCCCTTGTCGTAGGTGAGCACGAGCTGGTCACCGTCGAGCTTGTAGCTGCCGCTCGCGAGCGGCTTGCGATCGAGATCGTCGGGCGTCGACGCGATCGTGACATAGCCTTCCTTGGTGAAGCGCGCGGCGGTCTTCGCCGCCTGATGCCGACGCTCGAACTCGCCGACGATCAGCTCGGTGTTCGGCGCCTTGGGCGGCATCGGCTCGGGCTTCGTCGAACAGGCGGCGACGGCGAGCATGCACAGGAACATGACGGAGCGCATGAACACAGCTTATCGCGTTCCGCTGGCCACCACGGCCGTGGGCAGCCAGACACGTGGCCTGGCGCGACGCGGGGTTAGCGCGGCATCGCGGCTGCAGTAGAGACCGGCGCATGATTGACTCGCTGACCCGCCCCGCGTTGATCGCGCGAACCCCGCGCAACCTCCTCATCGCCCTCGGTGTGGCGACGACCGTCGGTGTCCTCGTCGGCCGAGCCCTCGAAAACGCGCCACGGGTCGAGCATATTTCCGTGGTAGCAGCCCCGCCGCAGGTGACCGTGCAGGTGCCCCAGGCAGCGGCTCCCACCGTCGAGGTGAACATGCCGGCGCCCGCCGTCGCGTCTGCACCCCCGAGCAAGCCGCTCCGTACACTGACCCCGCACATCTATGGGGAGTGCATTGGCCTGCCCTACGAGGCTGAGGCGCCTGCAGAGTGCCTCTGGGACAGCGGCTTCCCGGCGGTCTCAGCTGACGCTCGGCTCGTTGCGGTTGCGGAGACGCCCGAGGGTGGGGGTGGCGACATCCTGGGCCTGTCGATCCGCTTCCTCGACGCGAACACCGGCAAGCTCGTTCGCGCCATCAAGGTGCTCTCGCCCGACGAGTACGTCGACGCGGATGAGACCAACGCAGCGGAGGTTCTTCGCATGCGCAAGCGGATCGCGACGCGTGTGGTGACGGCGCAGGCAGCACTCGACGATGGCGGCTATCGCACGATGGTCGAGCTCGGCAGCCATGAGGTCAGCCACTACGAACCTGAGGACGAGCCGAAGGTGGACACGACGGTGCACGACGCGATCTATGCGGAGATCTCCGGGTGGTCGGCGCGCATCATCGACCCGTCCACGCGCCGCGTGCTCTCACAGCATACGTTCGCGACCGCCGCTTCGAAGGCGGACCCGGACAGCGAATGTTCCGGCTGGAATCTCGGCGGCATGTCGATGTGGTGGGATCCGTCGACGAGGGTAGTGCTCGCGAGTCAGTGGTACACGATGGGCGGCTGCATGTGCGGCACCGCCGAGCAGCTCCACGTCGCTCGCGTGCCACTCGCTCGCTGATCCCGCGTACGATTGCGGGATGGGCGCTCGCTGGGTACTGCTGCTATGCGCCTGTGGAAGCTCGTCACCGACGGAGATTCCGCACGACAGCGCGATGGCAGATGGCGATGCACCCATCGGTGGCATGTCGGTCGTGCTGCCCGACATCAACGCTCGCGTCGACTACCAGCTCGGGGGTCCGTACACGCCACCGGCCGGCGTGACCGTCGTGTCGCGCGACCGGACCGCACCCGCGGCGGTGAACCTCTACAACATCTGCTACGTGAACGGATTCCAGATCCAGCCCGACGAGGAGGCGTTCTGGCTCGACGAGCACCCGACGCTGATCCTGCGGGATGGCGGCGGGCAGCCGATCATCGACGCCGACTGGGACGAGATGTTGATCGACGTCAGCACGCCCGAGAAGCGGACTGCCGTCGCGACCATCGTGAACGGCTGGATGGCCGGATGTGCGGCCGCCGGGTATGCGGCGATCGAGATCGACAACCTCGATTCCTACACGCGATCCACGGGCCTGCTGACCGAGGCGAATGCGGTTGCCGCCATGCAGCTGTTCGCCGACGCGGCACATGCAGGCGGGCTCGCGATCGCGCAGAAGAACGCGGCGGAGATGGCGGCTCGCAAGGCGGAGCTGCGCACCGATTTCGTCGTCGCCGAGGAGTGCAACCGGTACGACGAGTGCGGGGCCTACACCGCCGAGTACGGCGACCACGTGATCGTGATCGAGTACCGGCAGCAAGACTTCGATGCGGGCTGCACGGCGTTTCCCAATCTGTCGATCACGCTGCGCGATCTCGAGGTCTCGCCGGTCGGCACGGCAGGCTACGTGTTCGACGACTGCTAGACGTCGAGGCGCTTGGCGCCGACGGCCGATACGGCCTCGCGAAACACGCGGCCGCGGTGGCCGTAGTTGTCGAACATGTCGTAGCTCGCGCACGCGGGTGACAGCACCACCGCATCACCGTCGCCGCACATCTCGGTCGCGCGGCGCACGGCATCGTGCATGTCCGTCGCATCGATCACCGGATAGCTCGCCTTGTGTGCCGCGGCGGCCTCACGGATCAGCGGCGCGGCCTTGCCGATGAGGATGATGCCCTTGCACACGCCGTCGAGGGCGTCGAGCATGGGCTCGTAGCTGCCGCCCTTGTCGACGCCACCGGCGATGAGGACAAGCGGACGCGGGAAGCCGCGAACACTGGCGGCGACCGAGGCGACGTTGGTGCCCTTGCTGTCGTCGTAGTAGTAGATGTTCGCCTTGTCGCCGACGAGCTCCATGCGATGCGGCAGCGGCCGGTAGGCGCGGGCGCCGGCGCGAACGGCGTCGGGAGGCAGACCGAGGGTCCGCGTCGCGAGGTACGCAGACATCGCGTTCTCCATGTTGTGGTTGCCGACGATCACGAGGTCGTCCTTGGGATAGCGCTCGTCCTCGCCGCCGCCGAGGCGGAGCACGATGTCATTCCCGTCGAGGAATGCGCCGCGCGTGGCCGTTGCGCCCTTGCGCGAGTCGAACGTGTAGAGCTGCGAGCGAATGCCGGCGGTCTCCTTCATCGTCCACCCGTCGGCCGCATTTGCGATCGCGACGTCGCCCGGCGTCTGCCAGTCCCAGATCCGGCCCTTCATCTCGGCGTAGCGCTCCATCGTGCCGAAGCGATCGAGGTGATCCTCGGTGACGTTGGTCAGCACGCCGGCGTGCGCGGAGAACGTCGTGCAGTTCTCGAGCATGAAGGCCGCGACCTCGGCGACGATCCAGCCACCCTCGACGTTCGCGGGGTGATCGACCGCGTCGATCAGCGGGTAGTTGCCAAGGTTGCCGCCGCAGAACGTCGGGCGGCCCGAGAGCTCGCACAGCTTGCCGGTCAGCGCGGTGGTGGTCGACTTGCCGTTCGTGCCGGTGATCGCGATCAGCGACGCGCCCGGATCGAGGAAGCGGTAGGCGAGCTCGATCTCGGCGATGACCTCGACGCCAGCGGCGCGGGCCGCGGTCATCTCGGGCAGCGTCGGCACGCCGGGGGACATCACGACGAGATCGGCCTGCGTGAAGGTCTCGAGCTTGTGGCCGCCGAGCTCCCAGGTGACCGGTACGCCGTCCAGGAGCTTCATCTGCTCGGCGAGCTTGTCGGCCGGCTTGCCGTCGGTGACGGTGACCTTCGCACCGCGACGCACGCAGAACTTCGCGACCGCGACGCCGGTCAGTGCGAGGCCGACGACGGTGACCCGTTTCCCTTCGAGCTGCATACAACCCTCAGCGCATCTTCAGCGTGCCGAGCGCGAGCATCGCCAGCAACGCCGAGACCAGCCAGAAGCGAACGATGATCTTCGGCTCGTCCCAGCCGAGCTTCTCGTAGTGATGATGAATCGGCGCCATCCTGAACACGCGCTTGCCGACCATCTTGCCGTCGGGCCCGGCCTTCTTGGTCGCCTTGTAGACGCTGGTCTGGATGATCACGCTGACTGCCTCGACGACAAACAGGCCGCCGACGATGAGCAGCACGAGCTCGTTCTTGGTCAGGACCGCGAGCATGCCGATCGCGCCGCCGATGCCGAGCGAGCCGACATCGCCCATGAACACCTGCGCGGGGTAGGTGTTGTACCAGAGGAAGCCGATGCCACTGCCGAACAGCGCGGCGGCGAACACGGCGAGCTCCTCGGCTCCTACGATCTGCGCGATGTGGAGGTACTGCGCGATCGTCACAGGACCTTGCGCGGTGAGGATCGTCGTCGACACGCCGGCGATGTACGCGAGCAACATGAACACGCCGGCGTTCATGATCGACGGGCCGATCGCGAGACCGTCGAGACCGTCGGTGAGGTTGACCGCGTTGGCTGTACCGACGACGACGAACGCGCCGAAGATCGTGTAGGCCCACGCCGGGATGATGAGGCCCTGCTCGTAGAAGTTCGTGAACGGCAGCTGCACGTGCAGGCGGACGTCCTCGCTCATCGTGTTCGAGAAGAACAGATACGCCATCGCGCTGCCGGCGATGCCGAACTCGAGTAACAGGCGGAGCTTGCCGGAGATGCCCTTCTTGTTCTTCTTCGCGACCTTCTCGGAGTCGTCGGCAAAGCCGATCGCACCGAACGCGATGGTCACGCTGATGGCGAGCCAGACCAGCGAGCTGCGCAGGTCGCACCACAGCAGCGTCGAGACGGCGAGGCAGAACAGGATCAGGGAGCCGCCCATCGTGGGCGTGCCGGCCTTCTTCTTGTGCGTGACGGGGCCGTCCTCGCGGATCGTCTCGCCGATCTGGCGCGACTTGAGCCGCTCGATGAACCACGGGCCGATCAGAAACGACAGCAGCAGCGCGGTGATCGCGGCGCACAGGATGCGCGTCGACGGATAGCGGAACACGCGCAGCCAGCCAATGTCGCTCGCGAGCGCGCCGTACAACAGGTGGAACAACATCTAGAGCGCGCTCTCCTTCATGGCCTCGAGAACCTTCTCGAGTCTCATGCCTCGCGAGCCTTTGAGCAAAATCCAGCCACCGCTCTTGTCGGTTTCCGACAGCGCGGCATCGGCTGCGTCCTCGTGGGTGAGCACGACCATCGACTCACCGCCGGCGGCATTGGTGACGGTGCCGGCGTGATCGCCAAGCGCGATGACCTTGATCCCGAGCTGCTTGGCGAGCTCGCCGATCTCCTTGTGCGCGGACGGCGCGTGATCGCCGAGCTCGAGCATGTCGCCGAGCACCGCGATCGCCGGGCTACCGTGAGCGCGCTCGGCGAGCGTGCGCAGTGCTGCCGCCATCGAGGCGGGATTCGCGTTGTAGCAGTCGACGATCACGTGGCGGCCACCGAGCTCGACCACCTCGCCGCGCATCGACATCGGCATCGTGCGGGCCAGGCCGCGTAGCGAGTCGACGACCGAGGCGCCGGCGGCATGCGCGGCAGCGAGCGCGGCGCACGCATCGATCATCGTGTGCTTGCCAACGAGCTGCATCTCGAGCTCGTGTCTGTCGCCGAAGATGTCGAGCTTGGCGCGGCCGCCGAGCTGCGTGGTCGTGTACTCGACGAGCCGGACGTCGGCATCCTCGCGCTCACCGAAGGTGACGTGGCGTGCCTGCGGTGCGTGCTTGCGCGACCACCGCTCGAGGCGCTCGTCGTCGACGGGGCGAATCACGGTGCCGCCGGCCTTCATGCCGATCCAGATCTCGGCCTTCGCCTGCGCGATCGCATCGGTGGTGCCGAGCAGCTCGATGTGTGCGGTGCCCGCGTTGACGACGATCGCGATGTCGGGCTCGGCGATCTTCGTGAGGTACTCGATCTGCCCCATGCCCCGCATGCCCATCTCGACGACGCCGAACTGATGGAACAGGCGCAGCCCGAGCAGCGTGAGGGGCAGGCCGGTCTCGTTGTTGAGTGAGCCCTCGGCGGCGAGCGTGGTACCGGCCATCGCGAGCGCGGCGCGGGTGAGCTCCTTGGTGGTGGTCTTGCCGGCCGAGCCGGTGACGGCGATCAGCTTCTTGTCGACGCCGGCCCACGCGCGACGGTGAGCGCGGGCGAGCTTGCCGAGTGCAGTGCGCGTGTCGTCGACGACGATGCCTGCGTGCTTCAGCGCGCGGACCTCGGGGGCGAGCAGATCGGGGGCTGCCGCGGGAGCCCAGCGCCTGCCCTCCTTGTCGACCATCACGGCGGTGGCGCCGGCCTTGATGGCGTCGAGGCAGAACCGGTGGCCGTCATGGTTTTCGCCGCGCACCGCGACGTAGAGCGAGCCGGGCTTCACGGCGCGGCTGTCGATCACGACGCGATCGCAGGCGAGCGTTCCGTCGCCGAGGACCTCGCCGCCGACGTCGCGCGCGAGACCGGCGATCACGCGGCGCTCGCGCTCGGTGGCTGCCGCGGCGGCTTCCTCGCGATCGTCGAAGTGACTCTTGGTGGTGCCGATGATCTGGTAGTCCTCGTGGCCTTTGCCGGCGATCACGACGACGTCGCCCGGGGTGGCCTCGGCGATCGCGGCACGGATCGCGGCGCGGCGATCGACATCGACGAAGAACGGCCGCGGAACCGCAGGCAGGATCGCGTCGATGATGGCGCGCGGATCCTCGGTGCGCGGGTTGTCGCTCGTCACGATCGCGAGGTCGGCGAGCTCGGCGACCGCGGCGCCCATCTTCGGACGCTTACCCGGATCTCGATCGCCGCCGCAGCCGAACACGCAGATCAAGCGGCGGCGCGTGAGCGGGCGCAGTGCCGACAGCACGTTGCGGAGCGCATCCGGCGTGTGCGCGTAGTCGACGAGGATGTCGAGGTCGACCGGGTTGGCGACGCGCTCGACGCGACCGGGAACACCGGCGAGCTTCGCGATACCGGCGACGATGTGCTCGTGCTCGATGCCGACCGCTTCACAGATCGCGACGGCGAGCCCGAGGTTCGCGACGTTGTACTGACCGATCAGCGGCTTCGCCTCGAGCGAGATCTCGCCGCGCGGTGTCTTGAAGTTCGCCGCGATGCCCTTGACCGTCGATGCCTGGAAGACGACGTGAACGTCCGCGATGCCACGATTCTCTACGGACACGCGCAGCGCTGCGGTGTGGCGCGGGTCGGCGGCACCCGCCATGCCCTCGCCTTCGGGGTCATCGATGTTCACGACGGCCGTGCCGCCATGCAGGTGCTCCTTGAACAGCAGACGCTTCGCGTCGCGATACGCCTCCATCGTGCCGTGCACGTCGAGGTGATCCTGGGTGAGGTTGGAGAAGGCGCCGACCGCGAACTGGATGCCGGCGAGGCGATCCATCGAGAGCGCGGCGGACGACACCTCCATCACCACGTGCGTGACGCCGGCGGCCTTCATCGCCGCGAACGTCTCGTGCAGTACTTGCGGGGTCGGCGTGGTGTACGGCGCGTCGAACGACTGACCGGCCCAGCGATACGTGACCGTACCGATCACCCCCGGCTTGTGGCCGGCCGCCTCGAGGATGCTCTCGACGAGATACGTGGTGGTGGTCTTGCCGTTGGTGCCGGTGATCCCGATGAGCGTCATGCCCTTCGCGGGATCGCCGAGCGCGCGGGCGACGAGCGGGCCAAGTGCCTTCGCTGCGCTGGGCACGACGACCTGAGGAATCGCGAGACCCGGCTGCTCGTGCTCGACCACGACAGCGGCGGCGCCGAGCTCGATCGCCTTGGCGATGAACGCGTGGCCATCGCTGCGCAGTCCTTTGACCGCGACGAACAGATCGCCGGCTTCGACCTTGCGCGAGTCATCGCGAACAGCCTTGACCGTGACGGCAGAATCCCCGACGACGCGTGCGCCGGGCAGGCCGTCGATGAGCTCGCGCAGAGTCATGCTTGGATAACGCGGAGCTTCAGCGATTTCGTCCGGAGAAACAAGAGTGGCTAGCGGGCCGAAATTTGCCGAGCGTCGACGGAGAACACGAGCTTCACGCGCACGGGACCGGGTGCAGCTCCCGCCGGCGGATCTTGCGCGATGACCTGGCCGGTTCCGTCCACGTCGATGTCGATGTGGAGCTTGCGGGCCTCGTCGAGGGCGCGGCCGAGGCCCATCCCGATGAAGCTCGGGACCTCGAAGCCGGCGGGACCGGTGATGACCTCGGGAACCACTTCGGCCTCGGGTGCCGCGACGACCGCGGGGGCGGCCTTGGCCGCCGGGGCGGGGCGGGCGCCGGGGACAGGCTTGGGCGGTGGGAGCGGATCACCGGGGACGCCGAGGTAGCGGAGCGACTCGCTCGCGATCTGAGCGAACGCCGGACCGGCGATCTTGCCGCCGTAGTGGTGCTCGCCGTTCGGCTCATCGATCATCACGGCGATCGCGAGGCGCGGGTTGTCGATCGGCGCCAGACCGACGAACGAGCCGAGGTAGCGATTCGTCGAGTACGAGCGGATCGCGTGATCGTACTTGTACGCCGTGCCGGTCTTGCCGCCGCACTTGAAGCCCGGCACCACAACGCCTGCCATCGTGCCGTTGATTGGATGCTCGCCAGCGCCCTTCTCGAACACGGTCGCGAGGATCTCGCGCATCTGCTTGGCGACCTTGGGCGACACCATGCGGTGCTGCTTGCCTTCACCGCGATACGTGACCGTGCCGTCGGAGTTGCGTGCTTCCTCGACGATGCGCGGCTCGGTGTAGATGCCGTCGTTGCCGAGTGCGGCGACACCGGCGGCGAGCTGGAGTGGCGAGATCGTGAGCCCGTAGCCATACGACATCGTCGCGAGCTCGACCTCGCGCCATGTCGAGCCGTCGCGGACCTTGCCGGGTTGCTCGCCGGGGAGCTCGATGCCGCTCTTGGCGCCGAACCCGAACACCTTGAAGTAGCGGTGCAGCCGCTCGCGACCGAGGCGCATGGCCAGCTTCGTGGCGCCGATGTTCGACGAGACCTTGATGATCTCGCTCGTCGTCAGATACGGATACACGTGCGTGTCGCGCACGGCCTTCGGACCGACCTTGAAGCTCGCGCCGATCGACATGCCGGTCGTCGGAGTCACGAGGCCCTCCTCGAGCGCGGCGGCGACCGTGAAGATCTTGAGCACCGATCCGGCCTCGTACGCGTCGGTCACCGCGCGATTGCGTGCGCCGTGATCGCCGCCCGTGTTCGGGTCGTACGTCGGATAGCTCGACATGGCGAGCACGCGCCCGGTCTTCACGTCGATGACGACAGCGACGCCGTTCTTCGCCTTGTGATCGGTCACCGCCGCCATCAGCGCGTTGTCCGAGATCGCCTGGATGCTGCGGTCGAGTGACAGCCGCACCACCGCACCACTCTCGACCGCGGTGAGCCCGCCGGAGAGCATCTTGCGGCCGCGTGCATCCCGCAGCGCAGCCTGTGCGCCGCGCTTGCCCTGGAGCACCTCGTTCATCGACAGCTCGATGCCATCGAGGCCATTGCCGTCGATGTCGGCGCGGCCGATCACCGGGCCGGCCGTCGACTTCGCGGGATACCAGCGGCGTGGCTCGCTCGCGACCTCGATGCCGGCCAGCTTCGCCTCGCGCACGTTCTTCGCGACCTCGGGCGACACGTGCCGGTCGAGCCACACGAACCGGCGGTCACCCGACAGCCGGCTCTCGAGCACCCGCGCGTCGCCACCGAGCAGTGCCGCGAGCTTCTCCGCGGTCGCCGCGACGTCGCGAACCTCGCGCGGGTTCGCCCACACGCTGTCGGCATCCGCGCTCGCCGCGAGGGGCCGGCCGTGGGTGTCGATCACGTCGCCGCGCGGACCCGGGATATCGATTCGCAGTGCGTGCTGCCGTGCCGCGAGCTCGCGGTACTTGGCGCCGTCGTCGACCTGGAGTGCCCATGCCTTGTAGCCCACGCCGATCAATCCCAGCATCACGACGCAGCCGGCGGCATACGCGCGGCTTCTCGCGGCGGGTGGAACGCCCGGGGTCATCGGCTTGATCTTCGGGCTGACCGGCTTCGGCGTCTTCATTGGGCGGCGACCTGCTTGCGGTGCGGAACCTCGACGATGCGAATGCGATCGGGCGCGACCGTGGTCATGCCGAGCTGGGTTGCGAGCCGGCGGATCCGATTCGGTGCCGTCAGCGTCGCGCGCTCGACTTCGAGGCGGCGCTTCATCTCGGTCAGCTTGCGGACCTGGTCAGCCTGGCGGTCGAGCTGATAGCCGAGGCGCAGGACCTCGTGCTGGCGCTTCACGCGTGCGATGCCGAGGCCCGTCAGCATCGCGGCGAGCAGCACCATCGCGATCACCATGGCGCGCACCGAGGCCGCGGTCCCATCCGGCCGCTTGAAAATCCGATACACCGAGGCCGCGGACGACGTCATGTCAGCTGGCCTTCACTACAACTCCGCGGCGTCGCTCGGGCCAATTTTTTGGCGCCATTTCTCGTCGACGTTCGCCATACTGAACGCCGATGCGCGCGCTCCCGCTCGTCCTCGTGCTGGCGATCGCACATGGGTGCACACCGCGCCAGGTCCGGACCGCCAACCGCGCGGGCGAGCTGGCGACTGGCGCCGGCCTGATCGGAATCCTCGTGACTGGCATTTCGGCCGCGCTGATTCCATCGCAGGAAGACACCCTCACCACCGTCGGTATCGGCTTTGTTCCCGTCGCTGTCCTCGGTGCGCTGCTCTACATCACGACCGTCCATGCGGGCACGCCATCTCGCGAGCCCAAGCTGACCCGGCGAGAGCGTCACCAGCTCGCGGCGTGGGAGCTGACCAAGCAAGCGGCGACCGCGGCGCGCGTGCGGGACTGCACACTGGTACAGGCGATCGCGCCGCGCGTGCGCGAGCTCGACCACGATTTCCACAAGGTCGTGTTCATGCGTGATGTCGCGATCCAGCGCTGCTTGCGCGAGCGCTGAGCTGCGAGATACTCGCGCGACGTGAACGCTCGCCGCCCTGCCCTCGCCGCACTCTCGCTCGCGCTCACCGTCGCGCTGCTCGCCGGTGGCTGCGGTGCGCAGGCCGCGAAGACGCGCCGCCGCGCCGAGCTCGGCATCGGCATCTCGCTCGCGGGTGTCCTCGCAACCTCGCTCGTGATCGCGGCGGCTCCGTCGACGAAGCCCGAGTCGATCGTGGTCACCGCGATCTTCGGTGGCCTCGCCGTTGCGTCGGCCGTGGTCTATGGCGTCGCGTTCGCGAACGAGCCGCCTCCTCCTCCGCCGCCACCGCCGCCGCCCGACCGCAAGCCCGAGGCCTGGGCGCTCACGCAGCAGGCGCAGACCGCGGCACGCGGAAACGACTGCGACACGGTCAAGCGACTGTCGGAATCGGTCGCTGCCCTCGACGTGGAGTTCCACACCGTCGTGTTCATGCGCGACGTCGCGATCGCCGTCTGCCTGCGCTAGCAGGGCGGCGTCGTGCGTGCTCCAGCTCTAACGCCAAGAGGCGGACCGGAAGAGATCGCCACCGAAAGTGGTTTAAACTCCCTGGCGATCTCTCTCGACCCTACGGTCTACAAGCTCCTAGATCAGACGGGGCAATGAAGGAAACGAAGCTCGTGCTGCTGGCGGCTGATCTGGCCGGTTACACGAAGGCCTGTCGACGCGCTTTCGATCGCGCAGATCACCGCTCGCCTACTAGCGCACGCGGAGCTGAACTTCGTCCCACAGCCGAACGACCGCCTCGGCGATCTCGGCACCGAGCGCCTCGCGCACCCGCATGATCGGGACCTCGCGATTCGAGTCGGCGATGGCGACGCCGTCGACCCAGTAGAAGTCACCCGAGCGCTCGCCGCGCTGCTGGCCGTTCGCTTCCATCGCATCGTAGAAGCCACGGATCGATCGAGCGATCGCCGCGCGAATCTGTACCTGGTCCTCGCCGGCAGCCGTGAGTGCGGCGAGGAAGTAGTCCGAGAGCACGTCGAAGGCTGCATCGCCCGCGGGCAAGCTCGGGAGCTCGGGGATCGGCATGGGCCCGACAGTGTACTCGGACCCAGCTACATCGGATCGGCTTCGTCGCTGGCGCGCGGCCTAATCGTCGTCGCGCCAGCGGCTACCGGTCGGCGGCTTTGTGCCCTTGATGGCGGGGAGGTTCGGCGCCGCCGTTCGCTCGCACGCACGCAGGCGCGCGGAGCGAGAGCGCGGATTTCGCGCGACCTCCTCGTCGGTACCAAATACAGGCTTGCGCGTGATGAGCTCGACGACCGACTCGGCGCGCTCGCCCGCCTCGGCCGCGAGGCGCGGTGGCAGTGACGACGTCCACGTGAGATCGCGGAAGGCGTTCTTGACCAGGCGATCTTCGAGAGAGTGAAACGAGATGACCACGCAGCGACCACCGGGCACGAGCAGGTCGGGGAACGCGTCGAGAAAGCGCTCGAGCTGATCGAGCTCGCGGTTCACGGCGATGCGCAAGCCCTGGAAGGTCCGGGTCGCTGGATGGATCTTCGACTTGCGCTGCTCGACGACCGGGATTCCTTGCGCGACCACGCGCGCGAGATCGAGGGTCGTGTGGATCTTGTCCTCGATGAGCGCCTGCTTGATCAGGCGTGCGATCCGCTTGGCGTGTCGCTCCTCGCCGAGGTCACGGATGACTTCGGTGAGCTCCTCGACCTCGAGATCGGTGATCAGATCGAGAACGGTCGGACCCGTGGTCGGGTCCATCCGCATATCGAGCGGACCCTCCTTCATGAACGAGAAGCCGCGCTCCGCATGATCGAGCTGGGGTGAGGACACGCCGAGGTCGAGCAGGAGGCCGTCGACCTGCGAGATGCCGCGGTCCGCGAGCAGGCGCCGGGTGTCGCCGAATTCCCCATGGATCAGGCGGACCTGCGAGTCGGGCTCGTCAGCGGGGGTGATCCCGGCAGCAGCGAAGCGGGCGGCTGCGGCGGCAAGGGCGGCCGGATCTCGGTCGATCCCGATCAGCTTGGCGCCCGTACCAGCGATGGCTGATGCGTGGCCTGCTCCGCCCAGGGTTCCGTCGACGTAAACCTTGTCCTTTTGAGGGGATAGGTACTCGAGGACCTCGCCGGGCAGGACCGACTCGTGCGCGAAGTCCGCAGCTCCGGACACGCGGCGTTGGTACCACGCAGAGAGCGCAACAGCGCAGAAATCTTGCGGATGATTCGAGACGTGGCCATGGTTCTATGTAAGTAAGTGTGCCCTCGATTACTTGACGATCCGGATGGTGTCTCGTAGACTCCATCCCTTCGCGGACAGGGATAACTGTGCTCAGGTACAAAGAAACCGAGGATATCGACGCTCGCTTCAACGAGGTCGAACGGACCGTGACCGCATGGCGCGCAGCCATCGGGACGGCGAACCCGGTAGCGCGCCAGGAGTTCAACAACCGGCTCCGCATCTCGCTCATCCACCACGATGCAGCGCTCGAGGGCGAGGTCCTGAGCTACAGCGAGATCAAGGCGGCCGTTGATCCGAGCATCATCAGCGATCCATCGCTGATCCCGTCCTACGAGGAAATTCGTCGCTTCGACGACGCGTGTAACTTCGCGGCCGAGTCAGCGGCGAACAAGAAGAAGCCGTTCAAGCTCGACACGATCCGCGACCTCTACGCGATCCTGGCGCCCGACGAGAAGCCGAAGGGCCTCCCGTTCCGCAAGGAGAACCCGCTCCATCGGCTCTACTATCACGACATTGCGCCGCCGGAGAAAATCCTCCCGATGATGCGCAAGCTCGGCGAGTGGATCGATGATCCCGCGACCAAGCATCTCCACGTGATCGAGAAGGTCGCATCGCTCCACTCGAAGTTCATGGCGATCTTCCCGTGGGCCAAAGAGAGCGGTCGCACGATTCGCATCGCTTCGAACCAGCTGCTCCAAGAGGGCGGCTATCCGATCGCGATCATCCACTCGATCGATCGCCAGCGTTACTACGAGGCGCTGCGCGGTGATCACATCGGGCTCACCTCGCTGTATCTCGAGGCCGTGCAGACGACCGCCGAGACCGAGCTTCGCGTGTACGAAGAGGCCGGCAAGGCCCCGCCGAAGAAGCCGCGCAAGACCAAGCCGTCGAACGTCGCGTAGCCTCCGGGCCGCGTCCTTTCGAGCTGCAACCCAAGGCGTGCCGTGGCGGACATCGTCATCTCCCAGCGCCTCACGATCCCCGCCGGCGAGCTGTCTATGTCGTTCGCGCGCTCGGGCGGCTCCGGCGGCCAGAACGTCAACAAGGTCTCGAGCAAGGTCGAGCTCCGCTGGAACGTCGCCGAGTCGACGGCCCTCGTCGAGGAAGACCGGCAGTGGTTGCTCGGCAAGCTCAAGAGCCGACTCACCAGCGATGGGACCCTCATCGTGGTCTCGCAGCTCACGCGCGATCAGATCAAGAACCGCGACGACGCCGAGAGCAAGCTGACCTTGATCGTCCGCACTGCCCTCGTGCGCCCCAAGACGCGCCGCGCCACCAAGCCGAGCAAGGCCTCGAAGCGCCGTCGCATCGAGGGCAAACGGCACCGCGCCCAGATCAAAGCCAATCGTCGCGGCGATGATTAGGGGTCTGACCCTCTCCGCAAAGTAGATCCCGTGCGGCGCGAGATGGGATCATTTCGGACCCATGCGCCTACCGATTGCCCTGCTGCTCGCGGTGTCCGCGTCGTGCCTGATCGACGACGAGGACGGTGACGGTACCAACTACGTCGCGATCACCGAGATCGACGAGGCCTACAAGGCCTCGCAGTGCCAGCACCTCGCCACATGTGGCGTGTTCCCCACGCGTGAGAGCTGTCAGGCCGCGCAGCTGAATTCGGCGAGCCCGTTCGAGATCGACCCCAACGTGGTCGCCGCGATCTACGCCGGCAACATCGTCTACAACGGCAGCGCGGTCAAAGCGTGCATCGACGCGATCGCCGTGCGCTCGTGCGACAGGACCGAGCAATCGGCACGCACGATCAGTCCCGAGTGCTCGAGCTTCTTCCGCGGAACACTCATGGCGGGGGAGGGCTGCTACGTCGACGAGGAGTGCCAGTCGCAGCGCTGCTCCGCCGGCGGCAGCGGCACGTGCTCGCTCGGCAACTGCATCGGCGACACACCGCCCGAGAGATCGCCCGCACCGATCGGCGACAACTGCTCGTCGTTCTCGGGCTGCGTCGACGGTGCGTACTGCGATCAGCTCTCGAACCTGTGCACCACGCTGAAGGGAAATGGCGTGTCGTGCACGCTCGACTCGGAGTGCGCGTATGGCCTCGGCTGCAAGGGCACCACCGGCACGCGCATGTGCGCGGCATTGCCGGCGATCGGCCAGGCTTGCGCGACCGACGGCATCTGCCGCGACGAAGGCACGTACTGCGATTTCACCGCCGACATGTGCAAGCAGCTCGGCTTGCCGAACGCGCAGTGCACATCGTCGTCGCAGTGCTCGCCGTATTACCCGTGCGACTTCACGACGAGCCCGGGCATGTGCCTGCAGGGGCCCGGGGTTGGCGACATGTGCTCGGGCAGCAGCTGCTTCGACGCCGGTACGTTCTGCGACTTCAACAGCGGCCTGTGCACTGCCGTTCGCGCCGACGGCATGCCGTGCGACAACTCCCAGCAGTGCGCGAGCGGCTCGTGCGACTTCAACACGCAGCTGTGCTCGTCGCCGATGACCTGCTTCTAAAAAAAACGACGCACCGCAAGGCACGCCGTTCTTCGTCGGTAGGCCGAACTTCCTAGTAGCGATAGTGGTCGGGCTTGAACGGACCGTCGGTCGAGATGCCGAGGTACTCCGCCTGGACCTTCGTGAGGGTCGTGAGCTTGACGCCGACCTTCGCGAGGTGGAGACGCGCGACCTTCTCGTCGAGCTTCTTCGGCAGCACGTAGACCTTGCCGGCCTCGAACTTCATGCCGGTCATCTCGTCCTGACCCTTGGTCGCGTTCGCCCACAGAGCGAGCTGCGCCATCGTCTGGTTGGTGAACGAGTTCGACATCACGAACGACGGGTGACCCGTCGCGCAGCCGAGGTTCACGAGGCGACCACGGGCGAGCAGCGTGATGCGGCGGCCGTTCGGGAAGATGAACTGATCAACCTGGGGCTTGATGTTCTCCTCCTTGATCTCCTTGTTGTTCTCGAGGGCCGCGACCTGGATCTCGGAATCGAAGTGACCGATGTTGGCGAGGATCGCCTCGTCCTTCATGACCTGGAAGTGCTCGCTGCGGATCACGTCCATGCAGCCCGTCGCGGTCACGAAGATGTCGGCTTCCGGCGCGGCATCTTCCATGGTCACGACCTGGTAGCCCTCCATCGATGCCTGCAGCGCGCAGATCGGGTCGATCTCGGTGATGAGCACGCGAGCGCCGAGGCCACGCGCGGCGTGGGCGCAGCCCTTGCCGACGTCACCGTAGCCGGCGACCAGGACGACCTTGCCCGCGACCATCACGTCGGTCGCGCGCTTGATGCCGTCGAACAGCGACTCGCGGCAACCGTAGAGGTTGTCGAACTTCGACTTGGTGACCGAGTCGTTGACGTTGATGCACGGGAACAGGAGCGAGTTGGTCTTCGCCATCTCGTACAGGCGGTGCACGCCCGTGGTGGTCTCCTCGGAGACGCCCTTGATCTCCGACGCCATCTTGGTGAAGCGGTCCTTCGACTTCTTCAGGCTCTCGGTGAGCACGCTGAAGATCACCTTCATCTCATCGTTGGTGGCGGTCTTCGGATCCGGCGCGGAGCCCTTCTTCTCGCACTCGACGCCCTTGTGGACGAGGAGGGTGAGGTCGCCACCGTCGTCGAGGATGAGGTTCGGACCCTTACCACCCTGGAACGCAGTGAGCTGGAGCTCGATGTTCTGCCAGTACTCCTCGAGGGTCTCACCCTTCCACGCGAACACCGGGATGCCGGCCTTCGCCATCGCGGCGGCGGCTTCGTCCTGCGTCGAGTAGATGTTGCACGAGGTCCACGTGACCTCGGCGCCGAGCGAGACGAGGGTCTCCATGAGCACGGCGGTCTCGATCGTCATGTGGAGGCAGCCGGCAACGCGCGCGCCCTTGAGCGGCGACTTGCCCTTGTACTCCTCACGGAGTGACATCAGACCCGGCATCTCCTTCTCGGCCATGCGGATCTTCTTGCGACCAAGCTCAGCGAGCGTGAGGTCCTGGATCTTGAACGCGGGAAATTCGTTACGAGTGTCCATGGTGCTTTCCTATTTCTTAGCGACTGCGAGTTGGAGTGCGGGATTGTGATTTACGGAAAAGAATGGAGTGAGCGCGACGAGCGCGAGCTTCGCGGCTTCGATCCAGCCACGCAGCTTGCTCGTCTCGAAGCCGAGCCACACATGGCCTTGCTCGCGCAGCGATTCGTCGTCGTGCGGGAGGTAATCGACGATCACGAGGTGACCGCCGGGGCGCACCAGACGCGTGGCCGATGTGATCACATCCTGCGGCCGCGACGCGTGCACGAGCAGGCGCGCCATCACGACGAGATCCGCGCCACCGCGCGCATCCACATCCTGCGCGAGCGCGGGATCCTCGACGCTGCCTTCACGCAGCCGAACATTCGGTAGGCCCCAGCTCGCGATGCGTGCGCTGCATCGAGCGAGACGCGCCGGGCTGCGATCGACGGCGACCACGCGCTCGTAGAGTGGAGACAGCAGCGGCAGCAGTGCGCCTTCACCGGTACCGAGATCGATCGCGAGCGCATGACCCGGAAGCAGCGGCGCCAGCAGCGGCGCCCACGCCATCAGCGCGGCATCGGCGGGCGGCGGCGGCGCAACGACATCGCCGGGCACCGTCTCGAACAGCCGGCGCGACAGCTCCTCGCGCTGGGCCACGATCCGCGGCACCCGGGCGAGGCTGCCGTCCTTGCTGCACAGGGTCCGGCCCTCCTCGAGGGCGGCGGCCATCACGGGATCGACCGCGATCTCCGACTTGAGCAGGGTCCGGGTCCCGTCGCGGCGGGCGGCAAGCAGCCCGACCTCGCGAAGTGGCTGCGATTTCTTGGTGATCTGCGGCTGGCTCTCCCCGAGGAGCGTCGCCAGCTCGCCGACGGTCAGCTCCTCCTCGGCACACAGGGCAAGCAGGCGCAGCCGGTCCTCGTCTCCAAGGAGCCGGAACAAATCAGCGCGACCTGCCTGCACATCCATCTATATATTCCATCATTCGCATGAATGCAAGGTTGCCGGGAATGTGCACTCATGTGAGCAGAGGGACATGCATTTTGCCGGACGGAGGTCCTCGTCGCGGTTTGACTCTGCCAGGTGGCCCTCCTACCATTCTTGAGTAGGGCGCATGTCATCGGGTTCTGGAGACAAACCCGGCGGTGGGACGTCATCCACAGGGCCGGGTCGACCTGCCGCGGATACTCCGGGTCGGCTCGTGGTCCGGGCGTCCGGCGGCGGCGGGACCGATCACGGCGATAGCGCGACGTTGGTCGGCAGCGACACTGCGGTTGCAGCGGTCGCAACCGCCGTCGCGACCACGCGCGGTGGCAACGCGATGCTCGACACCGCCGCGTCCGCCGAGACGCCGCACGCGGGCACGCCGTCGATCAGCATGACCGGTCTCGCCGACATCGTCGGCCAGACACTCTCGGGTCGCTACCTCGTCACCAAGAAGGTCGGGCAGGGCGGCATGGGCGCGGTCTACGAGGCCACGCACACGCTGATCGGCAAGCGCGTCGCCGTCAAAGTCCTGCTCGAGAAGTACGCGCAGCGCGAAGCGATCGTTGCTCGCCTCAAGCAAGAGGCCCAGCTCGCGTCGTCGATCGGCAACGAGCACATCATCGACATCACCGACTTCGGCAACACCGAGGATGGTCGCACGTTCGTCGTGATGGAGTTCCTCGAGGGCGAGTCGATGGCGGAGTGCCTCGGCCGCGAGCCCAAGATGTCCGAGCAGCGGATCCTGCGCATCTCGGCACAGACCGCATCGGCGCTCGCCGCCGCGCACGCCAAGGGCGTCGTGCACCGCGACATCAAGCCCGAGAACATCTTTCTGCTCAAGCGCAAGGAGCAGGACTTCGTGAAGGTCGTCGACTTCGGCATCTCGAAGTCACTGCGCGCGACCGGCGAGGACGAAGAGACCGTGCGGCTGACGCAGACCGGCATGGTGCTCGGAACGCCGCTGTACATGTCGCCGGAGCAGGCGCGCGGCGACGAGGATCTCGATCACCGCGTCGACATCTATGCGCTCGGCATCATCATGTACGAGTCGGCCAGCGGCCGCGTGCCGTTCTCCGGCAACAACTACCTCTCCGTGATCTCGCAGGTCCTCAACGAGGAGCCGCCGTCGCTGCGCGAGATCCGGCCCGAGCTCACCGACGAGTTCGAGGCGATCGTCACCAAGGCGATCGCGAAGAACCGCAAGGATCGCTACGAGAACGCGCTCGAGATGCTCGCTGATCTCAACGCGCTCCTCGACGATCCGACGCACTCCACCGAGCGCGCGAAGATCACGGGGCCGCGCCGCCTCATGCAGCGGGCGCCGAAGATCCCGCGCATCGCGTGGGCGATCGGTGGCGCAGGCATCGTCGCCGCGGGCGTCGCGATTGCCGTGATGGTGCTGATGGGCAGCAAGGCGAAGAAGCTGAACAACCAGCAGCCGGTCGCGGCGCTCATCGATGCCGGCGTGCCGAGCACGATCGTTGCCGACGCAGCGCCCGTCGAGCCCGAGGTCGCGACGATCAAGCTCAAGATCGTGACCCAGCCCAAGGGCGCGCAGGTGTTCCGCGAGTCCGAGCCGCTCGAGGCGGACACCGTGACGATCGTGAAGAACAACAAGGAAGTGAAGATCACGGCGCAGCTCGCGGGCTACGACGACGCGACGCTGTCGATCAACCCGCTCGAGCGCGCCGATGGCGACACGATTCGCCTCGTGCTCAAGAAGTCCAAGGGCGAGCGCAAGACCACCAATATCCGGCCCACCGCTGGCTCGGGCGCGACAGGCGGCAGTGCGCAACCGGTCAACAAGACCGGCGGCGAGCTCAGCACGAATCCGTTCGGTAAGAAGTGAGGCCCCGGGTCCCTCGCTGCGCTCGGGCCCGTGGCACGGGGACCCCGGTCCAACCCCTCCACCTTCCCGCCCGATGCCGAGGGCCCTGGCTCGCTGCACTGCCGCTGGTGCTCGCGGCCGCGTGGTTCACGCATGCCGGCGCGCAGCCCGACACCCGCGACGCCGGCTTCATCGGCAAGCACGTCGCGGTCCTCGAGGTCGACGACTGCCCCGCCGATCCGCAGGTCTCGCCCGATCAGCTCCAGGCGATCGGTGGCGAGCACTTCGAGCGCGGCGAGGTGCTCTACGTGCAGGGCGACTACGCCGGCGCGGTGAAGGAGCTCGTCGCTGCATACTGCATCAAGCCGTTTTACACGATCCTCAAGGACATCGGCCAAGCGTACGAGCGCGAGCTCGACTACGAGCGCGCCATCGCCTACCTCGAGCGCTACGTGATGGAGATGCCGAAGGACGCCAAGCGCGCCGGCTCGTGCGACCCCGATCCGCAGGACGACCGCAAGAATGTCACCGCGCGCATCAAGGTTCTCCAGACGCTGCGCGCGAAGATCCGCATCAACACCGAGCCCGGCGACGCGCAGATCACGCTGTCGAATGAATCCGGGCTGCAGAACCGCGGCAAGTCAGGCCAGGAGCTCGCCGTGCTCGGCGGTCGCTACGACGTGCTGATCGAGCGCAAAGGCTTCGAGACCGTGGTGCAGGAAGTCCGCGCCGAGATCGGCAAGCCGTACACGCTGTTCGTTCGCCTCGAGCCCAAGCGCGGCAAGCTGCGCGTGCGCGTGATCCCGTCGAACGCGCGGCTGTTCCTCGACCATAAGCAGGTCGGCGTCGGTGCCTACGAGGCCGAGCTCGAGGGCGGCCGATACCAGCTGGTCGCCGAGGCTGGGGACTTCGTCACGGCAAAACGCGAGATCGAAGTGCTCGCCGATCACGACACGCCGATCGCATTCGAGCTCGAGCCGCAGCCGCAGACCGGTCGCCGTCAGTTCATCGGCTACGCGACGATCGCCGGTGCTATCGCAGGCGGCACACTCGCAGGCGCGACGAGCGAGACCGCCGTCATCGCCGTGGGCGCCACCGTCGGGCTCGGTGCTGGCTTCTTCGGCTCGTACTTCGTCACGCCGCGCGACATCCCGCTCGGCACGAGCTCGCTCACGATCACGTCGTCGCTCGTCGGCGGTGTGCTCAGCGGTACCGCGACCGTGCTGTTTACCGGCGACGCCAACCGCGTGGCGCCGGCCGTCGGTAGCGGCCTCGTGCTCGGCGGCATCGCCGGCTACTACCTCGGCTCTCGTCTCGAGATCGCTCCCGGCGACGCCGCCGTGATCAACTCCGGCGCGCTGTGGGGCACGGTGGTCGGTGGGTTGTTCTCCGGCAGCTTCGAGGCAACGTCTGATCGCCGGATCGGAGCGAGCCTCGTGCTCACGGGCCTCAGCATGGGGACGCTCGGTGGCGTTCTGATGACCCGGTACTTCGACGTCAGCCGAACGCGCGCGACGCTGATCGACCTCGGTGGCGTGGTCGGCGTGTTCGTCGGGGCCGCGATCGACAACGTCGTGTCCCAGGCGAACGAGAACGAGAGCATCGATGCCGAGCGCACTGCGAACTACACGCTCGGCGGGCTCGCCACCGGCCTCATCCTCGCCGGCATCCTCACGCGTAACGTGGATAACCCGCCGCTTTCCGTGACACCGGTCGTCTCGAAGACGCAGACGGGCGGACCCGGTTCCTCGACGACGACTTTCGGCATCGTTGGCGCGTTTTGATTCCTACAGGGATTACTCGGGCGAGGGGCCTCGTCGCTGCGCTTCCTCGGGTCATTGCTGCCCTCGCGATCTGGTAGGGTCCGCGCTGCATGGAGCAGCGAACCAGCGCCTGTCCGCTCGATTGTCCCGACCTGTGCAGCCTCACGGTCACGGTCGACAACGGGCGCGTCATCGATGTCGACGGCGATCGGCGCAACCCGATCACCGAAGGCTTCATCTGTGGCAAGGTCCGCAAGATCGCCGATCACCTGTACGGCGAGGATCGCCTGCTCCACCCGATGATTCGCACCGGGCCCAAAGGCGCAAAGCAGTGGCGCCAGGCGACGTGGGACGAGGCGCTCGACTTCATCGCCGACAAGCTGCGCTCGATCAAGGCGCAGTCCGGTGGCGAGGCAATCCTGCCGTACAACTACGGTGGCTCGAACGGCTGGCTGACCGATGCCGGCCTTACCACGCGGTTCTTCCGGCGCATCGGCGCGTCGAACCTCTCGCGTACGTTCTGCGCGGCGGCAACCACGGCCGCAGCGCGCGGGCTCTACGGCATGTGGGCCGGCGTCGCGCTCGAGGACTACATTCACAGCAAGCTGATCGTGCTGTGGGGCGTGAACCCGTCGTCGACGGGGATCCACCTGGTGCCGATGATCGATAAGGCGCGCGAGGCAGGCGCCAAGCTCGTCGTCGTCGATCCTCGTCGCACACCGCTCGCGCGTCGCGCCGATCTGCACCTGCCGATCCGCCCGGGCACCGATCTGCCGGTCGCGCTCGCTGCGATCAACGCGATGTTCGAGCGCGGTCACGCCGACCTCGCGTTCCTCGACAAGAATGCGGTGGAGGTCGACGCCTTCCGCGCCCGCGCTGCGCGCTGGTCGATCGCCGACGCCGCCCGCGAGGCACAGATCGAACCCGCACTGCTCGATCAGTTTGTCGAGCTCTACGCGGCCAGCTCTCCCGCGGTGATTCGCGCGGGCTGGGGCATGGAGCGCAACCGCAACGGCGGCAGCGGTGTTGCCGCAGTGCTCGCGCTGCCGGCCGTCGCCAACAAGTTCGGCGTGCGCGGCGGTGGCTACACGATGAGCAACGGCGACGCGAAGTGGAGCGTGTCCGCCGAGGACTCGATCCAGGAGCCGCCGGCCAAGACGCGCACGATCAACATGAGCGAGATCGCGAAGGCGCTCGCCACCGTCGCAAACCCGCGCATCGAGGCGCTGGTTGTCTACAACTGCAATCCGGTCGCGACGGCACCGGATCAGAAGGCGGTCGTCGAGCAGCTGTCCCGCGAGGACGTGTTCGTTGTCGTTCACGAGCAGACGTGGACCGATACCGCGCAGCTCGCCGACGTGGTGCTGCCCGCGACCTCGTTTCTCGAGCACCGCGAGCTGCGCCGTGGTTACGGCGTGATGCGCATGTTCGACAGCCCCGCCGTCGCGACCGCGCCGGGCGAAGCACGCAGCAACTCCCAGCTATTCGGCGCGCTGCTCGAGCGCCTCGGCCTCGTTCGCCCGGGCGACGCGATGACCGATGACGAGCTCGTCGCGCAGACGTTCTCGCGCAGCGAGCACGGCGAGTCACTGCGTGCGCAGCTCGCGACCGCGACGATCGCGGAGCCGCCGCAGGGGCCGCGCCCGGTGCAGTTCGTCGACGCGTTTCCGGGCACGCCCGACCGCAAGGTCCACCTGTTGCCCCCTGCGCTCGAGGTCGAAGCGAACGGCCTTTACATCTACAAGACGGATCCGGGCTCGATCGAGTACCCGCTCGCGCTGATCTCACCGGCGCTCGCAACCCAGATCAGCTCGTATCTCGGTCAGCTGCGCACGGCGGCCGCTCACCTCGAGCTGTCACCGGCCGACGCTGCGTCGCGCGGGATCTCCACGGGCGACTCGATTCGCATCTGGAACCAGTACGGCGAGGTGCGCTGCGAGGCGAAGGTCTCGGCCGAGGTTCGCGACGGCGTATGCGTGCTGCCAAAGGGCCTGTGGCGCAAGCACACGCAGAATGGCTTCACGTCCAACGCGCTGATCCCGCCAGGCCTCGCCGATCTGGGCGGCCAGGCCGCGTTCAACGACGCGCGCGTGCAAGTCGCCCGCGCTTAGTTCGCGAGCAGCAGCACGACGCCGACGCCCGCGGCGATCAGTGCGACGACGAGGATCAGCAGCAGCATGCGGCGCGAGCCGGACGGCGCGGTCTTCTGGGCGACCGTGCTCGGTTGCGGAGTCGACATGCTCGCCCCCGGATCGACGCGCACCACCGGCGCCATCAGCGGCGGCCACTGCTGGTGCTGCATGCTCACGCCCGCGGGCAGGCGCGACGCGCTGATGGCCGGCATGCTGTGACCGGCGAGCGTCGACTGCGCGATGTTCATGCTCTGGTACGGCTGATCCGGCATCGGTGTCGGAGGTGGAGCGGGCAAGGGAAGCACCTCGCTCATCGACGGTTGGTCCGGCATTCGGGGCGTGGTGAGCTCCATCGACGAGCGATTCGCCGGATCGACGGTGGCCGCGCCGGTCGTCGGCACGTGTACGAACGGCGAGCCCGGACCCGGTGGCATCGAGAGGCCGGCTGCGGTCATCGTCGGGATCTTCGTGCCCTTGAGCCGCTTGATCACCGCGCGTACGGCGGCGAGTGTCGGTCGGCCGTCGGACTCCTTTGCGAGCATGGCCTCGATCAGCTGCACGAGCTCTTCAGGCAGTGCCGGACACTTGGCGGCCAACGACGGGACGGGCTCGTCCTGATGCGCGAGCAGCGTGTCGATCGATGTGCCCTTCTTGAACGGCACGACACCGGCGAGGAGCTCGAACGCCATCACGCCGAGCGAGTAGATGTCGGTGCGGAAATCGACGGTGTCGCTCGCCCGCGCCTGCTCGGGGGACATGTAGACCGGCGTACCCATCACGCTGCCGGCCAGGGTGCGGTACTTGCCGCTCGACACCGCGCTCTGCGTCGACGACAGCTTGAGCAGGCCCCAGTCGAGGATGCGGACCTCGGGCCAGCGCCCTGGCACGCTGACCATGAACACGTTGTCGGGCTTGAGATCGCGGTGGATGATTCCCTTGTCGTGCGCAGCCATCAGCGCCGAGGTGACCTCGTCGATCACGCCCGCTGCCTCGCTCACGTGAAGCGGCCCACGCTTGAGCCGGCGGCGTAGTGTCTCTCCGCTGAGGTGATCCATCACGTAGTAGCTGCGGCCGTCGTCGAGCTTTCCGAATGCGAAGATGTCGACGATGTTGGGATGGCCGATCTGATTGACCGCGCGTGCCTCCATCATGAAGCGCTCGACGGCGGCGGGATTGCCCGACAGCTCGGGCTTGAGGACCTTGATCGCCGCGCGCTTGCCGATCACCGGATGCGTCGCCGCGTAGACCACGCCCATGCCGCCGCTGCCGAGCTCGCCATCGATGACGTAGCCGCCGACATCGGCGCCCGGCGCGAGGTGCGAGTCGCCCACGGTGGTCGTATCGCCGTCCAGGAACGGGTCGTGCGGGACGTCAATTGCGTCCGTCGGTCGTTCGTCGTCGGTCGCCCCCACCAGGAGCAATTGTAACGCGACTTATGTCGCGAGCACGACTACGAGCGTGATGGTCGCAGTGACTGCGAGCGCCCGACCGACGATGAGCCAGGTCTTGCTCTCGCCGCCTCGCCGCGCCGCAGCGACGGGATGCGGCCGTAGATTCTGCGCCGGTGCGGGCGCCACCCCAAGTCGGGTTCCCTTGACGGGCGCAGTGTTCGCAGCCAGGCCCGCGGAGCTCCGCGGGGGCTGCGAGGGCTGCGGCGGCGCCATGTTGTTCGACGGCGGGCTCCGGTCCACGGTCGGTGCCCCGGTCGGCGGGGTCGGCAGCAGCGGTCGCGCGCCGAGGTTCGACGCATTGAACGCACTGATCGACAGCTCGCTGCCCACCGCCCGGACGCCGCTCGTCGGGATCGCCTGCACGGACGGTCGCACGCGCTTGAGCACCGCGCGCACCGCTGCCAGCGTCGGGCGCTCCTCGGGGTCGCGTGCGACGAGATGCTCGATGAGGTCGGCGAGATCCTCGCTCACGCCGGGCACGAGCAGCAATGCCTGCTTGAACGTGAGGCCCTCGAGCTCGAACGTGCCGTCGCTGTAGCGATGCGGCCGGCTACGCGTGAGGATCTCGAACGCCATGATGCCGAGCGCGTAGATATCGGTGCGGTGATCGACGCCGGTCCCGCGCAGCTGCTCGGGGGACATGTAGTCAGGCGTGCCGATCTGCGCGCCGGTCGCGGTGCGGTACGCGCGATCGATCGTCGCGGTCGGCATCAGCTTCGCGAGCCCGAAGTCGAGGAGCTTGACCTCGGTGCGCGACGGGTTCTCGACGAGGTACACGTTGTCCGGCTTGAGGTCGCGGTGGATGAAGCCCTTCTCGTGCGCAGCGGCGAGCGCCGACGCGATCTCGTCGAGGAGCTGTATGGCCTCGTGCACGGACACCGCGCTTCGCTTGACGCGCTTGCGCAATGGCTCGCCCTGCAGCAGATCCATCACGAGGTAGTTGCGACCATCAGGCAGCGTACCGAATGCGAAGATGTCGACGATGTTGGGGTGGCCGATCTGATTCACCGACCGCGCTTCCTGCAGGAATCGCTCGACGGTCGCGGGGTCCTTCGACAGCGAGCTGCGCAGGATCTTGATCGCCGCGCGCTTGCCGATCATCGGGTGGGTCGCCGCGTAGACCACGCCCATGCCACCACGGCCAAGCTCCGCCTCGACGACATAGCCCCCGACATCCATGCCGATCAGCGCCCCGGGATCGTCCTCCAGCTCCACCGCGCTCGATCTTACGCTCAAAGCGTATCGAGAAATGCGATCAAAGCCGCGCGTTCCGCGCGAGTCGCCATGCGGAATCTTTCACGCGATGCGGCACCCTCGCCGCCATGCCACAGGATGGCTTCCTCGAGCGTGTGCGCGCGTCCGTCGTGGAGGAACGTTGCCATCGGTGATACGAGCTTGGTCAAGCCGATGCCCCACAGCGCCGGCGTGCGCCAGTCGACACCCTCGGCGAGAAAGTCGGGACGTCCGTCGGTGAGGCGATCGCCCATGTCGTGCACGAGCAGATCGGTATACGGATGGATGCGCTGATTCGCGAGCGCGGCGATCGCATGCGGACCGGTCTCGAGCGTCGGCACGTGACAGCTCGCGCAGCCAAACTCGCTGAACAGCGCGCGACCGAGGTGCGCTTCACCGCTGCGGGGCGCCGCCGCCGGAACCGCGCTCGTCGACACGAAGAACGTGGCGTCCTCGAGCTGGAGGTCGGCGAGGTCGCGCTCGCCATCGACTTCCGGGAACACGATGCTCGACAGCCCGATGTCATTGTCGAACGCGGCAGCCACTTGAAGATGCAGCGTGGAGGTGTTCGCCTTCCAGCCAAACCTACCGACGACGGTAGCTTGCTGCTCGGGATCCCACACCAGGTTCACGCGACCGGAAATGCCATCGCCGTCGGCGTCGTCGGGATCCGCGAGCGCGTAGAGCGTGGCTTCGGGAATCGCCTCGAGCAGACCGAGCCCGACAATCGGTTGCCCCACGCGGTACGACAACCGCGGGCTGCCGGGAAGAAACGCACCGTCCGGAGTCCGGACGTCAATCCGCGGCTCGCGCATCGGCACGAGCTCGCCATCGTCGTAGGCGACCGCCGACTCGATCCACGTGAGCGTCACGCGCACCTCGGGGAGCCCCGCTACGGCGCGATCTTGCAGCTGTGTTCCATAGCCGGGGAACGGAACGGGACCGCCTGGATCGCCCGGAATGCCGTCGGGCAGGCTCACGCGCACGAGAGCTTGCGAGGTCAGGCCGGTGCCGATCTGCGACAGACCGCGGCCGTTGCCAGCGTGGCAGCCGAGGCACGCGACGTTGTTGAACAGACGACCGAGCTTCGGCGGCTCCCAGCGAAAATCGAACGGGCTGCGTCCGGCCTGGTATCTCGCGCGCTCGGCGGCGGTCAGGTTCGCAGCGGGCATGCGAAACGTGTCGCGGTCGCGCTGGTCCCCGGTGGTGTCGCCACCCTGACGGTCATCCCCGTCGGAGTTGTCGCCGCACGCCTGCGTGGCGAGCGCGAAGCTCGCGACCCAGAGCCACCGTCGAGCAGCCATCCGCACCAGGATACCAGGGTAACATTTACAGCCGTGGGAGATCAGGACCGGAGTGATGCGCCGACCGCCGTCGAGCGGCCGGGCGGCAGCGCGCCCAGTACGCCCGATACCTCGACCGATCCCAGCATTTCTCCGATCGGTGCGGCCCTCTCGACCTCGGCGTTCGACCCGCCCGACGACCGGTTCGAGATGCGCAGCGAGCTGGGGCGTGGCGGGATGGGCCGCGTCGACGAGGCGTTCGATCGCGCGCTCGGCCGGCCGGTCGCGATCAAGCACATGCTGTCTCCAAGCGGCACCGAGCTGGCCCGGTTCGAACGCGAGGCCCGGATCACCGCGCGCCTCGAGCACCCGGGCATCGTCCCGATTCACGATGCCGGCCGGTCCGCCGACGGCACGCCGTACTACGTCATGCGGCGCGTCGATGGCCTGCCGCTGTCGGAGGTCGCCAAGGGAAAGAGTCTCGACGAGCGACTCGCGATCGTGCCGAACCTGCTAGCGGCGTGCGACGCGGTCGCGTTCGCTCACGCGCGCGGCGTGATCCATCGCGACATCAAGCCGACCAATATCCTGATCGGCCCGTTCGGCGAGACGCTACTGATCGACTGGGGCCTCGCGCGCGAGATCGCCAGCGATGCGATCACCGACGCACCGAGCATGCCCTCGCAGCCCGACCTGACGCGCGCGGGCACGGTCGCGGGCACGCCCGGTTTCATGTCGCCCGAGCAGGCCCGCGGTGAAGGTGTCGACGCGCGTGCCGATGTGTTCGCGCTCGGTGTCACGCTGTTCTATGTCCTCGCTGGCCGGCTGCCGTGGACGAGCTCGAGCGCGACCGAGATGATCAATGCCGTCGGTGGCGGCAATGCAGCGGCATGGCATCTGCTCCCGGCCGAGGTGCCGCTCGATCTGCGCGCTGTCGTGGAGAAGGCCATGGCGCCTGATCTGACGAAACGGTACGCGGATGCGGGTGCGCTCGCCGCCGACCTGCGCCGGTTCATCACCGGTAACCTCGTCGGCGCGTACCAGTACGGGCGGCTCGCGCGCCTCCTCCGGTTCGCGCGTCGTCATCGCGCTGCGCTGGTGGTCGCGGTGGTGAGCCTCATCCTGGTGGCGGTCGTCGCGACGATCTCGGTGCGCCGCGTGCTCGCCGAGCGCGACGATGCAAAGGCCGCACATGCGCTCGCCGAGCAGCGCCAGCGTGAAGCCACGGATGTCGCCGATGGTCTGCTCGTCGACACGGCACGCCAGCTCGCGACCACCGATCCGACCGCCGCCATCACCAAGCTGCGCCAGCTGTCGCCGGCGTCGTCGCACTGGCGCGAGGCGTGGGCGGCGGCGTCGACCGCGTGGTTCAAGGGCATCCCGTTTGGCTTTGTGACCGAGCCGGGTCCCGGGCGAGTCCAGACCAGCATCGACAGTCGCTTCGCGCTCATCGTGAGCTTCAAGAGCGGGACGATCGTGCTGCTCGATCTCGTCGCGCGCACGCGGCGTGACCTCAAGACCGTCGCGCACGTCTGGGACTGCTCGTGGTTCGACGCGACGCGCTCGATCGCATGCTCGACTCGAGACAGCATGATCGTCATCGACGTCGCTTCCGGTGGTGTTCGCGACCTGGGGCTCGGGGTGGCCTCGTTCGAGAGCGATCGGCAATCGCGCTTGCTGCTGTACACGAATGACAGACGGGTGCTCGAGCTCCGCCCTGACTCGGCGCCCGTCGAGATCGCGCGAGATGTCACCGACTATGCGTTCTCGGGCGATCTCGAATGGCGCGTATTCGTGCGCGGCACCGCCGCCGAGCTTCGCCATGGCGACCAGGTGTGGGCGCTGCCCTACGACGCGAGCAAGAATCTCCCTCCATCCTACGACGTTCGTGCAGGCCGGGTCACGATCCTGACGTACGACGAGATCCACGTGTATCAGGTCGTCGGCGCCGACCTTCGTCACGTGTCGACCGCACGACGGAGTGACTACGTCCTCGCGATCGCCTCGGTGGCGGGGTACTCGTACGTGGTCGATCCGAATGGGGCGTCGAACGTCGCTGTGAACGGGATCGCGACCACGTGGCGCACGCCGGTGCGGAACGTATTTCACACGCGGGGCGGCTTCATCATCGGCGCTGAAGACGGCTCGATCATCGTCCGCGACGAGACGGGCTGGTTCGAGATCGGCAAACGCCCGCTGGTGTACCAGTCGATCGATCAGACGTCAGACAACCGGTTCGTCGTCGCGCATGCATCCGGTGGAGACTTGCTCGTCTGGGATCTCGACGGACCGCGCGGGAACACGGTCCTGCTCGAGGGCTCCGAAACGGTCGGGCAGATCGGACCGACGGATCTGTGGACGGCGGATACTGCCTTCGGGGTTCTCCGGCATCCACTACCGCGGGGAGAGCACGAGATCATCATTCCGGCCGGCACACCGGTCGCCCGGTTCGAGTTCGATGCCAACGGGCATTGGGTGGCGATGACCGACAACGGTCGCACGGCCGTCTATGACACGAAGGCCAAGCGCACCCATGTGCTCGAGGCCTGGACCAACCTCGCGGCCCAAGGCTCGAGTCTGACCTACGCGTTCAGCGATGGGACAGTGTGGCGCTGGAGCCCTGCGGCCAACACGCCGGCACAACTGCTCGGCAAGCTCGCCGCGAAGCCGATGTTCCTGGCCGCGGCGCCCAGGTTCGTGATCGTCGTCGTGGGCGACAGCGACGCGGTCCGGCTCCACGTCGAGACCGGAGCGATGGATCGCAGCTCGGTTCGCGGCGAGATCGTCTATGCCGTGACCGAGATCGGCGGCCGCGCGTGGCTGCTCGCCGACGGCGTCGTCTGGCGCTGGGATCTCGGAGCGGGCGCGCCGGTCGAGGTCGCGACCGAAGAGCCGGTGCGAAACATGATCGCGCTCGACGATGGTGTGCTGCTGCACGGCACGAAATCGCTCACGCTCCAGAAGTTCGACGGGCGGCAGCAGGTGTCCGCATCGGCGGGCGGCTTCCGGCTGATGAGCGATGATCTTCTTCTCGCGCAATCGCCCACGATGGTGGTCAGCGTCATCGACCTCGTGACGGCGAAGTCATTCGACCTGCCGATGCGCGCCATGAGCGCCCACTCCCTCGTCGCCTCGGGCAACCGCGTTGGCATGACGACCGGCCATTCCAGCGCGAAGATGCGCTTCACCTACTGGGACCTGTCGGTGCCGCGTGAACCGGCTGCGTTGCAGCGCTGGCTCGCGACGATCACGAACGCTCGGCCGATTCCCGGCAGCGACGCGGTCGCGTGGCCGCGTCACTAGAAAACTAGACGAGCTTCTCGTTGGCGACGAGCTGCTCGTAGGTCTCGCGGGTGCGGATCACGGTGTAGCTGCTGCCGCTGACGAGAACCTCGGGCGCACGCGGGCGCGTGTTGTAGTTCGATGCCATCGCGGCGCCGTACGCGCCGGCCGCGCCGATCCACACCAGCTCGCCTTGATCCATGATCGGGAGCTCGCGGTCGCGCGCGAAGAAATCGCCGGTCTCGCAGATCGGACCAACGACATCGGTCGGCTCGCACGCGCGCTCCGGGTTCTTCACCGGCTTGATCGGGTGATACGAGCCGTACAGCGCGGGCCGCATCAGATCGTTCATTGCCGCGTCGACGATCGTGAAGTGCTTGGCCTCGTTGCGCTTGCGATAGAGCACGCGCGAGATGAGCGCACCCGCCTGGCCGACGATCACGCGGCCGGGCTCGGTGAGTAGCTTGATGCCGAGCGACGTGAGCGGCTCGAGTGCACCGCGGACGGCCACACCGTAATCGGCTGGGCTCGGCGGCAGGCCGTCACCCTTGCCGTAGTCGATGCCAAGGCCGCCACCGATGTCGACATGCTCGAGCTTCACGCCGTCCTTGGCGAGCAGCTGGACCAGATCGACGAGGCGGGCGATCGCGTCGGTGAACGGCGAGGTCTTCGTGAGCTGCGAGCCAATGTGGAAATCGACGCCAGCAACCTGGAGGCCCTTCGAGGCGACCGCGGTCTTGAACAGATCGCGCGCCTCGGCCATCGACACGCCGAACTTGTTCTGCTTGAGGCCCGTCGAGATGTACGGGTGCGTCTCGGGATCGACGTCGGGGTTCACGCGCAGCGAGATCTTTGCGCGCTTGCCGAGGCTCTGCGCGACGCGGTCGAGGACGAGCAGCTCTTCGCCACTCTCGACGTTGAAGCAGCCGATGCCTGCTTCGAGCGCCGACTTCATCTCGCCCTCGGTCTTGCCGATTCCGGAGAACACGACCTGGTCGGCGTCGCCACCGGCGCGCAGCCAGCGGTAGAGCTCGCCGATCGACACGATGTCGGCGCCGGCACCGAGCTGCACGAGCACGCCGAGCACGCCGAGCGTGGAGTTTGCCTTCACGGCGTAGCAGATCTCGTGCGGGATTCCGTCGAGCGCTGCGTCGAACTCCTTGTACGCGCGCTCGATGTCGCCGCGGCTGTAGACGTAGACCGGTGTGCCTACTTCGTCGGCGATCGTCGTCAGCGGAACGTCCTCGCAGAACAGCTCGTCGTACTTGTACTGAAACGGCCCCATGAGCAGGGTTCTACCCCAGCTCAGCCTCGATGCGTTCGATCTCTGCCATAACTCTTGAGCGAGCCGGTCCACCGACGAGGTCGCGGCGGTCGACGGCACGCGCCGGGTCGAGCCAATCCGCAAGATCGGGCCCAAACCTCGGGTGGGCCGCACGCAGCTCCTCGGCGGTCAGCTCGGCGAGCTCGACGCCGCGCCCGCTCGCGACACGGACGAGATGGCCCGCGATGTCATGGGCTTCGCGGAACGGGACATCCTTGGTGACCAGGTAATCGGCGACCTCGGTCGCGACGAGATAGCCGGCATCGACGGCCGCCCGCATGCGCTTGGTGTCGAACGTGACGGTCGCGATCATCCCGCGCGCGACGGCGAGACAGGCGGTGACAGTCTCGACCGCGTCGTAGAGCGGCTCCTGGGTCTCCTGAAGATCCTTGTTGTAGGCGAGCGGGAGTCCCTTCACGACGGTCATCAGCGTGACCCACGCACCCATCACGCGGCCGGCCTTGCCACGCACGAGCTCGGCGAGGTCGGGGTTCATCTTCTGCGGCATCAGCGAGCTGCCCGAGCAGTACGCCTCGCCCATCTTCGCGAAGGCGAACTCCTGCGACGTCCACAGCACGAGCTCCTCGCCGAGGCGAGACAGGTGAACCTGGACGAGTGCGCACGCGGACACGAGCTCGATCGCGAAGTCACGATCGCCCACAGCGTCGAGCGAGTTGCGCGTGACCTCGGAGAATCCGAGTGCAGTCGCGGTGCGCTCTCGATCGATCGGGAGAGTGGTGCCGGCGAGCGCGCCCGAGCCGAGCGGCGACTCGTCGGTGCGGTGCGCGGCATCCGCGATGCGGCCGCGATCGCGCGACAGCATGGCCTCGTAGGCGAGCAGGTGATGCGCGAGCCGTACCGGCTGCGCGCGCTGCAGGTGCGTATAGCCCGGGAGCAGCGTGTCGATGTGATTGCGTGCCTGCGCGACCAGTGCGCGGCGCAGCTCGTCGATCCCATCGATCAGCGTCTCGGCCGATGCGAGGGCGTAGAGGCGCAGATCGGTCGCGACCTGATCGTTGCGGCTTCGTCCGGTATGCAGACGACGGCCGGCATCGCCGATGTCATCGATCAGCCGCGCCTCGACGTTCATGTGTACATCCTCGAGGGCCTCGTCCCACTCGAGCTCTCCGCTCGCGAGGCGAGTCTCGACGCTGCGCAGTCCATCGATGATCTTGCGGAGATCGTCCGTCGAGATCAGCTTCTGGGCTGCGAGCATTTCGGCGTGGGCGATCGAGCCAGCCACGTCATGGGGGAGCAGGCGGCGGTCGAACCCGACGCTGGCGTTGAGAGCGGCGGCGATCGGGTCGAGCGCGCCTTCGAATCTGCGCCCGCGAGCGCCTTTGGGACCGGACATCGCGCGGACTATAACGGACAGATCATCCGGCTGCCGAGACACTCCTCCGCATGAACAGAGGAAACGTCCCCCGCGGCGGGCGGGAACCTTGCGCGGTTCCAGGCACCCCATAGGATGCCTTCATCATGATGAACGCGATGCCGATGAACAACAGCAACATGGGGATGCCGATGATGGGCTCGATGCCGATGAACGGAATGAACCCGATGATGGGCATGCACCCGATGATGGGAATGAACCCCATGATGGGCATGATGAACCCCATGATGAGCATGATGCCGATGATGAACGGCATGATGAATCCGATGATGGGCATGAACCCGATGATGGGCATGGGGATGCCGATGATGATGCCGATGATGGGCGGCATGGCCCCGATGATGTGCAAGATGACTTGCGAGATGACCAAGGACGGCATGGTCTGCAAGATGATGCCGATGGACATGGCGCAGATGGATCAGATGAAGGCTCGCTGCGAGATGATGATGAACATGATCAACATGGGGATGCCGTGCATGATGATGTGCGGCGGCATGCCGATGATGATGATGCAGGGCTAGGGTCAGGTCGCGGGCGGCGAGATGAGGCCGCCACCACCGATCGACGCGGCACCGTAACGCTTGATCACGCCGGGACCGCCACCGCCTGCACCGCCACCCCCCGCGGTCGGCTGGCCATCCTCGCCAGCACCGCCGGGACCTGCGCCCACCGAGCCAGCGCCGCCACTGCCGCCGAACGTCGAGAACGTCGCCGTCCCACGCAGTCCGCCGGCCGCGGCCACATCCGCGCTCGTCGGGTCTGAGCCAGGCTGGCCCGGCGTCGACCCGCCGCTGCCAGCCCCGCCACCGCCGCCGTTCGCGAAGATCGAACCGGTCGCCGTGATCGACGGCGCATCGAGAATGACGAGGCCGCCAGAGCCGCCGCCACCTCCGCCTGACGAATTGGCCGTGGCACCTGCGCCGCTGGATCCCGACGCGTTGATCGTGCCGATCACCGAGATCGACGTCGACGCGATGAGTGCAACCGCTCCGCCACCGCGGCCGCCAGCGCCGGGAATTGTGCTGCCGCCGATCTGCCCCGCGCAACCGCCGCGCGCGACGGTCAGTGTGACGACCGCACCTGGAACACCGCCGGTGTTCGCCTGGCCTGCCCGATCGCCACCGTCGCCGCCGACGCCACCGAAGCTACCGCCTGCGCCACCGCCACCAAGTGCATTCGCCGCGGTGCCCGCGTTGCAGTTTCCCGCCACGCCCGTGCCGGCACCGACGATGCCGCCAGCGCGATGACTGCCGACGTCGAGTGTGCCGTTGACCGTGATCGTCGACGTCGAGACCAGGACGAGTGGCTTACTGCCGATCGCCGTCACCGTGTTCGCGACCGTGACCGACGCGCCCGCGATCACGCACCAGGCATCGTTGCGCGGATCAGTGTCGCACAGTGGCGACGTATCGGTGTTGACGTTCGCGTTGACCGTGACGGTGCCCGTCGGCGGCGTGTTGAAGCATGCGCTGACGATGCCGGTGCCGTAGCAGCCGCTTCCCATGTCGGGAATCACCATCGTGTCAGCGACGTCAACCACGACGTCAGCGTCGGCCATCACAGTGCCACCGACGCATTGACCGGAGTTGGGACCGGATAGATCGCCGAAGCGAAGTCCCGATGGACACGCAGGATCGGCGAAGCTGCAGAACCCGCTACTGCAGCTTCCCTCGTTGCACTCGGTGTCGAGCGAACACTCGAATGCGCCGCCTCCGTAGGGGCTGCACGCCCCAAGTGCGCATGCCAGCAGCGTTAAGCGCAGCCCCATCTCCCGGCATTGTACTGTATCGTTGAGGTTAGGTGCAGAAGGCTGCGTTACAGCGGTCGCGTCATCTGGCGCCGGGCGACAAGCTCGGCAAGTACGAGGTGATCCGACAGATCGCGGTGGGGGGCATGGCAGAGCTCTACCTCTCTCGCACCCTGGGAATCGAGGGCTTCGAGAAGCTCGTGGTGTGCAAGCGGATCCTGCCGCAGTACGTCAGCAACGCGAGCTTCGTGAACATGTTCCTCAACGAGGCGCGCATCGCCGCGACCTTGCACCATCCCAACGTCGCGCAGGTCTACGACATCGGCCTCGAGGACGGCGACTACTTCTTCGCGATGGAGTACGTGCACGGCGAGGACCTCGACCACATGGCGATCGCGGCCGAGGAGCAGGGCGTCCCGATCTCGATGGATGCCTCGCTCACGCTCACCGCGGGTCTATGCGCGGGTCTGCACTACGCACACGAGAAGGCGACGCCCGAGGGCAAGCCGATGCAGCTCGTGCATCGCGACGTGTCGCCATCGAACGTCCTGGTCAGCTACGACGGTGCGGTCAAGCTCGTCGACTTCGGCATCGCGCGCGCGGCGTCGCGGCCGGGCACCACGCAGGGCGGGCTCAAGGGCAAGATCGCGTACATGTCGCCCGAGCAATGTCGCTCGCACGCGCAGCTCGATCGCCGCAGCGACGTCTACTCGGTCGGTACGATCCTCTACCAGCTCACGACGGGCCAGCTGCCGTTCCGCGGCGAGACCGAGTACCAGGTGCTCAGTCAGATCGTGAACGAGGACGTGCCGCCGCCGAGCAAGCTCGTTCCGAACTATCCGCCGGCCCTCGAGAAGATCTTGCTGCGCGCACTCTCTCGCGACGTCGAGAAGCGCTTCTCGACCGCCGTCGAGATGCAGGGAGCGCTCGAGGATTTCGCACACGAATCACGGCTGCGCGTCTCGCCGCTCGTCCTCGCGCGCCTGATGGGAACGCTGTTTCCGGCGCGCCTCGAGGAGTGGGACTCCGCGAAGGCGCAAGGTGCATTCTTCGTCGAGCAGCACGTCGTACGCACGCTGATCGAGAGTGGCGAGACGCCCAATCGCAGCGATCCGATCGTGCAGAACAGGATCGCCCGCGCGGCCGCTACCGACGACGATCCGACACAGATCAACCAATCGCTGCACGACCTCGGCGGCGACACCAACACCGGCGTGGAGCCGCTCTCGACCGAGGAGCCCGAACCGCGTCCCCACGGCGCATCACTCACGCGTCACGGCACGCCGCCGCCACCGGGCCTTCCGCAGACGCCCTCCACGCGGCCCCAGTCCTATCCGATCATCGCGCCTGGCACGCTGGTGTCGCCAGGGGCAACGGGGCCACACATCCCGATCACGCCGACGAGCGGCATGGTGCAGCAGGCGCCGTCGACGGTCGATGTGACCGAGCGCGTGCGAGCGCCGGGTGTGCGGCACACCTCGCCGACCTCGTTCGTTCGACCCGAGCCGCGCCGGCGCGGGTTGCTGATGTTCGCGGGCCTGCTCGCCGTGGCCGGCGGGATCGCGGCGTTCATCATCACGCGCGACGTTGGCGGTCCGGCGGCGAGCGCCAGGACCGAGGAGCCGACGACCGAACCCGCGGACAAGGCTGATGTCGAAGCGCCGGTGATCGAGATGCAGAGCGCGGATACCAACGCTGCGGCAGACAAGGCTGCGGCGGAGACTGCCGCTGCGGACAAGGCTGCTGCGGGCACCGCCGCTGCAGAGAAGGCCGCTGGGGACAAGGGGGCTGCTGCCGACAAGGCGGCTGCGGACAGGCTTGCCGCGGAGCAGGCTGCCGCAGACAAGGCTGCAGCGATCGCGAGCAAGGCCGTCGCCGCCAAGGCCGCCGCTGCCGAGAAGGCCGCGACCAAGCCTGTCGCCGTCGCAAAGAAGCCGCGCCCCAAGGTCGAGAAGAAGCCTGAACCCAAGGACCCGAAATGGAACGCCGACTCCCCCTTCATGCCGGTCCGGACGGACAAGTGATGCGCGGCGCTCATCGACTCGCTGCGGCGCTCGCGATCCTCGCGGCGACCTCGATGCCCGTGTTCGCCGCGCCGAAGAAGGGAACGCCAGCACGCGTCGAGTTCGATCGTGGTGTCGCGGCGTACACCAAGGGCGACTACGACGCCGCCGCCGATGCGCTCGGCAAGTCGTTCGCGCTCGAAGCCGATGCCGAGACGTTGTTCGCGTGGGCGCAGACCGAGCGAAAGCTCGACCGCTGCGACAAGGCGCTCGACCTGTACGGCAAGCTCCTGCTGATGAAGCTCCCCGAGGAGAACAAGGACGCCGTCCGCGTTCAGATCGAGGAATGCAAGGTCATCATCGCCGACGCGAAGCCCGCCGACCCGGAGGGTGATGGCACGAAGCCGCCAGGCGCTCCCGACGAGGACAAGCCGGTGGCAGAGGAACCAACGAGCTTGCGGTCCGAGCCGCTGCCGCCATCCGACGAGGCCCCGCGCGCGTGGTGGAAGAATCCCGTCGGTGGCGCGCTCGTCGGTCTCGGTGTCGTCGCGGCCGGTGTCGGTACCGTGTTCCTCGTCCAGGGCAGCAGCGCGGACTCCGACAAGGCGAACGCGACCAGCTACAACGAGTACCAGGCACTCGACGACAAGGCGGAATCACGTGGACGGATGGGCGTGATCGGCCTCGCTGTCGGTGGCGCGCTGATCACCGGCGGCGTGATCTGGTACGCGACACACGGCAGCAAGAAGCCAAACAACACCCTGTCGGGCTGGCTCGCGCCGTCGGGTGGCGGCCTCGTCGTGTCCGGCGGCTTCTAGCGACGCTCTCCACACTCCTGAGATCAGCTCGTGTTCCAGATCTAACGCCAAGGGGCGGACCAGAAGAGAGCGCCATCGAAGAGGTTTTTGAAAAAACCTCTCTGGCGATCTCTCTTCAATTTTGGCGTCTTGGCGTTCCATCTGGGCATGCGCGCGCTGAGCACGCGCGTGCTCAGCTATCGACGGTCAGCCGATTTCTTCGGCGTACGTCATCACGAGGTACATCACGCTCTCGCTCTTACCGGGATTGCGGTAAGCGTGCGGTGTGTCGGCCTCGAACAGGATCGAGTCGCCGGCCTCGAGACGATGGGTATCACCGGCGACATCGATCTCGATCGTGCCGGCGGTGACCACCAGGTTCTCGCTCGTGCCGGGCGGGTGCGCGTCCGCATCCTCGATCGTGCCAGCGGCGAGGCGGAGCTCGTAGAACTCCACGCGGCGTGGCTCGTCGAACGGAAACAACGCGCGCGACGAGAAGCTACGGTCCTTGCTCGTGAGCAGCTTGGAGTCTGCCGAGCGCAGGACGAGCGCACCCGATTGCGTGCGCGCAGAGATCAGCGCGGAGAACGTGACCTCGAGCGCGCGAGCGATCTTCCACAGGACATTGATCGTCGGCGCGGATTGGCCGAGCTCGATCTGGCCGAGCATCGCGCGCGACACGCCCGAGATCTGCGCCAGACGCTCGAGCGACAGACCGCGGCGCGTGCGGAGGCGACGAAGATTTGCACCGACGACCGGCGCGAGGTCAGCAGCTTCGGGGCCGGGTGCAGCCTCACCGTTCGCACCCTTGGTTGCAGCGGCGGCGGGCGCCGCGTCTTCACTGCGCGGAGCCTTCTCGACTCGCTGGCTTGCCACGTTGGTACCTGACGCTTTCTTCTTCACCAGACCCAGACCGGGACCCAGTATACCCACACGGCCGGAGCGGCCGGGGTCACGGGGACGGTCTGCAGGCGCGGCGGCAGCGTCTTCTTGTCACCGCGGTGGCGACGGTAATCGTCGAGACTCACGATGTTGTCGGAAGCCAGTGCGGCGTTGCTCATAGACAGATTTTTATCCGCTTCAACGGATACGTCAATCTGTTTTGACGGATGAAATGCCAGAAGTCTGATATCGCTGATGAAATATGCCCGAGATTCGATGAGACCCGCTCAGCTCCCGTGGGCCGAGCCGCTTGGACTGCCGTAAGCGGACTCGCCATGGAGCGCGCCATCGAGGCCATCGTGCTCGGTCTCGGCGTCAACGCGTAGCCCGATCGCGATGTCGATCAGCTTGAGCAATACGAACGTCACGACCGCGGCCCACGCACCCGCGGCCGCGATTCCGATCGCCTGCTTGCCGAGCAGTGACAGGCCGCCACCGTTTCCACCGTTGAGCGTCGCACGCGCGAAGATGCCGGTGAGCAATGCGCCGGTCGCGCCACCGACGCCGTGCACACCGAACGCATCGAGTGCGTCGTCATAGCCGAGCCGCATCTTCACGAGCACCGCGCCGTAACACACCGCTCCTGCCGCGGCGCCGATCGCGATCGCGACCATCGGCGACACGTAGCCTGCAGCAGGCGTGATCGCGACGAGCCCGGCGACGAGACCGGAGGCCACACCGAGCACGGTGAACTTCTTGATGCGCGCGCCTTCGACGACCGCCCATGTCACGGCACCTGCGGCTGCTGCGATGTGCGTGTTGACCATCGCGAGCGCGGCCGTTCCATTGGCGCCGGCGCCACCCGCGTTGAAACCGAACCAGCCAAACCACAGCAGCCCGGCGCCGAGCACCGTCATCGTCAGGTTGTGCGGCGCGTGCCGCGTTGTCGGGTAGCCCCTGCGCTTGCCGAGCACGAGCGCGACGACGAGCGCCGAGACGCCCGTCGATAGGTGAACCACGGTGCCGCCGGCGTAGTCGATCGCGCCGAGCTCCATGAGCCAGCCGCCGGTGGCCCACGACCAGTGCGCGATCGGATCGTAGACGAGCGTGGTCCACGCGAGCGTGAAGATGCAGTACGCGGAGAACTTGAACCGCTCGGCGTAGGCGCCGGAGATCAGCGCCGGCGCGATGCACGCGAACATGCACTGATAGGCGAAGAATGCGTAGTGCGGGACGGTGCCGCGCTCGGTCGTCTCGCTGATGCC